>CAWUUU010000303.1:0-5480 GCA_963924995.1 uncultured Opitutales bacterium | reverse complement strand
ACGAAACCAATATTAGATTACGATCAAGGTTTTACAAATTTTGAACGTTACAATGCATACATTCAGGATTCAATTTCCCTTTCTGATAAAATTCTTTTATCGATAGGTGCAAAAGTAGAAGAAAATGACTTTGCTGGCTTTGGTTTTCAACCTGGGCTAAGAGCTTCTTGGATGGTCAATCACCAAAACATCTTATGGGCAGGTTATGCAAAGACTCATAGACAACCATCTTTGCGTGAACGCTACACTGACCTCACTCCAATTTGGACATGGAATTCATCCACTGCTGCATGGGAGAGTAAAACTTACGAAGGAGGTTCTAGTTTGGATCGAGAAGAAATGGATGCTTATGAATTGGGTTGGCGCCTGCGACCTACCGAGGACTTGCTCTTCGAGTTATCCACCTATTATTACGATACCAAGAACGCAGTTCGACCAGCAACGAGCTTAACTTCGGTAAATGCATACGAAGCCAAAAATGCTAAAGCATACGGAGGAGAGTTGTCTATTGATTGGCACGCTTCGGATTCATGGAGGCTACGTGGTGGATATTCTCTCGCTCGGGGAGAAGTGGACGGGGCAAGGGTTTACGATTTCCCTGAAAACACTGCAAGTTTGTCTTCTCACTTCAAATATTCGGATGAAGTTACTCTTATTCAAAACCTGTTTTATTCTGGAAAGACCTTAATATCATCGGATTACAATCCTATTGTAATTCCCTCTCATTTAAGATTGGACCTTGGCGTAGTTTGGCAAACGAAAGGTGATTGGGAGATCGGTCTATTTGGTCGGGATCTACTTGAATCTTATCATGTGGAAACGATGTATCCTGGGGTTGATGTTGAACCTGCCCGTGTGGAAAGAACCTTCATGTTGTCCCTTTCAAAGAAATTTTAATTTTCGTGTTTTTATTTAAATCCAGATTCAAATATTACTTACGAGCAAGTGCCTTACTTGTCTTGTTTGGTTTTATCTGTCTGGATGTTGGTTTATTGCAGGTAGTCGCACAAAAGAAAGTCTCCGAGCAAGATCGTAGGAATGCCCGAGTACAGGCTACTTACATTGCGAGACTAGTTACCTTTATCCGTTGGGAACAAAATGAAACTGAAGAAATTAAGGATTTTAAGATTGTTGTGCTCGGAGACGAAAATCTTGGTTTAGTCCAGTCCCTTAATTTCTTGGTAGAGCAAAGTAATTTAACTACTGATGGCCCCCCCGTTTCGGTCATTCATTATCCCAATTCTGAATCGAAAGCTGCTTTGGAATTTATTAATGAAGGTGCTGAATTTGTTTACTTTACTCGGGATTGTAAATTAACCACCAAGGAGGTTATTCCATTGAGGAACGGAGCTTTGTTATTATCTGAGGGCCGTGAATTTGTTGAGAATGAGAATGGATGTATTGCTTTCGAACAAAGAAGGAATCGAATCAAATTAATTGTGAACGGAAAATGTTTTAACCGGAAATTCGCCAAAGTGAACCCTATCCTTACTTCTTTGCGAAGCGTGGTTGAGGTTGTGAATCCATCCCTTTAGTTTGCAGTAAGTGATTCCGATGCAACTGAAAATTATTTCAGTGCCGCAAGTTGAATCGTAATGGTTTTTTTATTCTCTCCTTTTGCATTACAGATTAAAAATGTAATTTCTGTTCCGACTTTAAGACTGCGAATATAAGTCATGAACGGTTCGATCCTTTGGAATTTCTTTCCATTTGCCTCAAGCATAATATCTTCATCCTTTATACCGGCTTTTCCACAGACTCCCTTTGGAGACACTTGTCTAAAGAGAAGCCCTTCGATTCCATCTGGCATTTCTTTGAGCAGGTAAGGGGATTGACCCCAAAGTTCCTCGACTGCGGCTTCAATAGTAGGCAATGTGATAGTTTGCTGATTTTTAAGTAATGGCTTGATTGAAGAAAGAGCGACAGCCGAATTTACTCCTTGATGTCCACTTTCTGTAGTGACTCCGGCAACTTGGATCGCAAATATTTCTCCCTGTTTATTTACCCAGGGTCCGCCAGATGTTCCCGGTGCGGCAATCCCAGTTATTGGAAAAGTATTAGTAAAAGCACCATCATACCATGAATAGGACTCGGTTCTTCGAGCAATTGTTCCTTGGAGTAACAGATTATGCCGAAAAATAGGGGAACCCATTAAAAATACCCGAGTGCCTTCCACTGGTATCTTTTCAGCAAAAGGAAGTGTTGGGTATCCGCCTTTTCTTTCCGGTAAAGAGAGTAAGGCAAGATCACTCCCTCGATTACTTGCAATAAGGCGAAGGGGCAATCTGCCTAAAGTCTGTGAAAGTGCTTCAAATTTCTTCCCTTTTTTCTTAACTACATGAAAGGCAGTCATAACTAAGCCTTTTTTATCTAAAATAACGCCTGAACCATCCAATCGACCACCCACAAGAATTTCTAGACAACTGGGAGAAATTTTCGAATAGAGACCATCTTTGGCATGTCCTCGGTTCGTAGAATATAAGAAAGTAATAAGAAAAATGTAGAGAGTCTGCCTAGAAGAAAATTTCATAGGGTATATCCTTCAATATCATTCATATTCTGTAAAACCTATCTTTTGAAAATAAACTAACTTTTCAGCAAATGATCGTTTTAAAAGGCTAATTTTTTAGATAGAAAAAAAACTTATTCACAAAAAGCATTTTTTAATCGAGCCAAACGATACTACCTTCTAGTAATAATTTCATGGGACTTGTCACTAAAAAGTTACAAGAGATGATAAAACACTTCGAACGTTTTACGATCGAAGCAATCTAAATAGATATTATGAGTATTACATATCGAGAAGCAAAGCGGATACTTGCTAAACAAGAGGAAGCGCGGGAAATTATTAATAGTTACAGGGGGATGGAAACACTGGGGAAAAGGCTACAATTGAAAAACAACAAGGAATTAATTCTTAAATTGTTCGAAATTGAAGGCGATGAATCCATTGTTGAAGTTTTTACTCACTTGAAAGCTCTTTATGGAGAGCAATGGGGCGATGCAGAGGCAACGGCACCTCCGGAAGTGCCCGGACAAGTGCAGGAAGATTTAACCGCGGAGAAACTCCCTGCAAGCACTGCCAAGATTGATTCGGAAGAAACGATTGAAGTTGCCAATTAATTTTTTACTCACTTCTGCTTGCAATATTTTAAATTGCCTCAATGTTAGATTGAAACTCTTCAACTTTTGAATGTTACGCAAAGATTTAAGACACCCACTTGTTTGTCAGGAAGTATTCTTCTCTCACATCCAACTCTAGTAGATCCCAATTTTTTCAAAAGTATCCTATTTATTTCTGCTCATTCAGATGATCAAGGAACTTTGGGGGTTATTTTAAACCGTCCTCTTGGTAAAACTTTGGGCGAGCTAGATATTTCTTTCCAGAACAAAAGCTTTGCTGAAGTCCCGGTTTTTGAAGGGGGACCAGTGGAGACTGAGAAACTGATTGTAGCCGCGTGGGAATGGTTGGATTCAGCCACTTCCTTCAAACTTTATTTCGGAATTGATCTTGAAAAAGCTGAATCTTTACGACTTGAAAATAGTTCCATAGAGATTGCCTGTTTCCTTGGTCACTCCGGTTGGTCTCCTGGTCAATTGGAAGATGAACTCAAGGAAGATGCTTGGTTGGTTTCTTCTTTAAACCACGAACTTTTTACCAAGATGAAAGAAAAGAAGAAGATTTGGAGAAAGACGGTCGGGTCCATTAACGATGAATTGCGCCTTTTAGCAGATTGTCCTGAAAATCCATCGGATAATTAATTTACTAGTAATATTTAAATAGTAAAAAAAAAGTACTTTTTTTGCGAGTATTTCTCTTTGGCATTCATTTTGCTAATTGTTATATTCCTTTTCTTTTCAATAAATGATTAATTACCCGCAAGGGTTTCCCTATCTATAACAATCTATGAGTAAGCATAAATTAGAATACATCTGGCTCGACGGCTATCAGCCAGCACAGAGCCTCCGAAGTAAAACGTTAATTGTTGAGGATTATACCGGCAAGTTAGAAGACACCAAGCAATGGTCTTTTGATGGTTCCTCAACTCAGCAAGCAACTGGGGGTTCCTCCGATTGTCTTCTTGAACCAGTCGCGGTTTATCCAGACCCTGATCGCTTTGGCGGAGATGGCTGGCTTGTCATGTGTGAGGTCCTGAATGGTGATGGAACTCCTCACGAGTCTAATGGACGTGCTTTGATCAGCGATGACGATGACGATTTCTGGTTCGGTTTTGAGCAGGAGTTTACCCTTATTGATCCTGATACAAACTTACCCCTCGGTTTTCCTAAGAATGGCTTCCCTGGTCCACAGGGGCCATACTACACCTCTGTGGGTGCAAGAAATACCAAAGGGCGTGATCTTGTTGATGAGCATCTTCACTTATGCTTAGAAGCTGGTTTAAATGTAGAAGGTATTAATGCTGAAGTAATGATGGGCCAATGGGAATATCAAATTTTTGCCAAGGGTGCAGCTTCTGCAGGAGATCAAATTTGGTTAGCTCGTTACCTCCTTGAGCGGACAGCGGAGAATTATGACATTGCGATCGACCTACATCCAAAACCTGTAACGGGCGATTGGAACGGATCGGGGATGCACGCAAACTTTTCCAACGGAGCAATGCGCGACGAAGGTGGCGAAGATCTCTTTAAGAAGATTTGTGAAGAATTCGGTAAAAATATCGATCGTCATATCCGCGTATATGGAGCTTACAATGAGCAACGCCTCACCGGTGCTCACGAAACTCAGTCAATTGACAAGTTTAGTTACGGAGTTTCAGACCGTGGTGCATCAATTCGTATCCCTGTGGGTACGATTCAGGATGGTTGGAAAGGCCGATTGGAAGATCGTCGTCCCGCTTCCAACGGAGATCCTTACAATATTGCTGCCGTTATCATTAAGACAACCAAAGAAGCATTGTCTCAATAATTTCAAAAAGTTTTAATTTAAAAGGCGGTGGAGAAATCCATCGCCTTTTTTATTTCCTTTTTTTCATCACGATGGCAAATTCATCTCCATCCGAACAAAAGAATCGAAGGGCGAGATAATAATGAGAATCCTGGTTGTAGAGTTTGGTTTTTCTTTCCCCTTTTTCAATCCAAGAAACTTCGACCGCCTGAGCCTGCTCGCTTATTAAAGTTCCCTGCCGAGTGAATTCTTTTTCCACCCCATGAGTTCGTACCATACTCCATCCTTCCTCGGACCATTCCTTGATCACCTCGTCTTTCCCAGGTGCACATGAGAACAAGAGAAGGAAGGCAAAGACTGGGGAGAAATGTTTAATATTCTAAGCCTTTAGATTGAGTCGTCTAAACTGATTTAAATCTTACCTGCGGGGCGTTTTGATTGAGCCATCTTTTCTTGGAATTTATTTCCTAAGGCGGAAAGTTTTTCCACCACTTTAGGGAATTCAGATTTTAAATCTTTTAATTCGCCAATATCATTTTCCAAGTCAAACAAGGCTAATCCAATCTTTGCTTGG
>CAWUUU010000302.1:0-15405 GCA_963924995.1 uncultured Opitutales bacterium | reverse complement strand
GCTGATCAACATCCTGATCGGGTTGCGAAAATGCAGGCATTTTATGACAAGTGGTGGGCCGAATTGGAACCCACTTTTGCAGAGACCACTGAATTGCATGTCGGCCATAAGAAGCATCCGGTAGTCAGCTTGACCAGTCATGATTGGATTGGAGGCCCCACACCCTGGAATCAGGGGCACAACCGGAGTAAGTATCCTTTAAAGAAGGGGAAGAGTGCTAAGCATGAAGGGCATTGGGCGTTAAAAGTTTTGAAAACCGGAATGTATCAAATTGAAGTGATGCGCTGGCCAGCGGAGTCGGGTAAAGCGATTAATGAAGAATTGGTTGCCGGGGCTGATGTGCCTGGAGAAAGTAAAGCATTTCGTGCTCAAGTGGGTCAGGCGATCAGTGCAAAAACAGCCACCCTTCGATTGAACGGTAAGGATTTGCAGACAAAGCCTGTAGCTCAAGGGGCAAAAAAGGTCGTATTTGAGGCAAAGCTGACTAAGGGAAAGCATGAATTATCTCCATATTTCGAAGTACCTGAGGGTGAGCTCGGTTGCTACTACGCAGTGGTGAAAACAATCAAATAATTCGATGAACTCGAGTTCTTTCTTTCTTACTTTATTCCTTTTCTTTACTTCATTTCGATTATGGGGGCAGCCTAATGTCGTGGTCTTCCTGACTGATGATCAGGGTTGGGGAGATTTGAGCCTAAATGGAAATACCAATCTTTCTACGCCGAATATTGATTCTTTGGCGAGGGATGGAGCTTCGTTTGACCGCTTTTATGTCTGTGCAGTCTGTTCGCCCACGCGGGCGGAATTTCTTACCGGACGCCATCATGTGAGGAGTGGTGTGTATAGCACTTCAGCGGGAGGAGAACGAATGGATCTAGATGAGACTACAATTGCAGATGTTTTTAAAAAGGCTGGGTATGCAACTGGTGCATTTGGAAAGTGGCATAATGGAATGCAGTATCCCTATCATCCATTAGGGCGAGGATTTGATTATTTTTACGGCTTTTGTTCGGGCCATTGGGGCCATTATTACGATGCCTTGATGGAGAGGAATGGAGAATTAGTGAAAGGCCAAGGTTTTTGTGTGGATGACTTTACCAACGAAGCGATGAGTTTTATCGAACGGTCAGTTGTAAAAAAGAAACCATTCTTTACTTATATTCCCTATAATACTCCGCATAGCCCAATGCAGGTGCCGGATCGATGGTGGAATAAATTTAAGGATAAAAAACTCGAGGATATGATGCGTAATCGGAATCCGAATAAGGAAGACCGGCTCCATCTTCTTGCTGCCTTAGCGATGTGTGAAAATATTGATTGGAATGTGGGCCGCCTGCTCAAAAAGTTAGATGAGTTAAAAGTGAAGGATGATACCATTGTTGTTTTCTTCCATGATAATGGACCCAATGGAACCCGTTGGAATGGAGATATGGAAGGAAGAAAGGGTTCAACGGAGGAGGGGGGAACCCGTTCACCTCTTTTGTTAAGATGGCCTAACGGAATTCAAGCGGGTAGAAAGATCATGCAGATAACCTCTGTCCGGGATTTATTACCCACCTTAACGGAGTTAGCCGGTATTGAAGATAAGACCCAAAAAACCTTGGACGGAATGAGTTTGCAGCCTTTGCTTGGGGGGGAAGTGAAAAAATGGAAACCACGTACTTTAATCTCTACTTGGAAGGGGAAAGTAGGTGCACGTGAAGAACGCTTTCGTTTAGGGTACAAGGCAAGATTGTTCGACATGAAAAAAGATCCGGGGCAACGAATTGATGTGAAAAGCAAGTTTCCTATTGTCTACAAACGATTAACAAAACAGGTGGAAGCATTTCGTGGCAATATTTTAGATAATAAGGGAGAGGATGACAGACCATTCGTTATTGGGCATCCTGATGTTTCTTGGACACAAATTCCAGCTCGTGATGGAATCGCCCATGGAGGGATAAAGCGATCGAATAAGTTTCCTAATTGCAGTTACTTTACTAACTGGAAGAAGAAAGAGGATTATATTAGCTGGGATGTAGAAGTGGCCGAGTCGGGCGTTTACGAAGTTGAACTTTGGTATGCATGTCCGGAAGGTGACTTAGGAACAAATATTGAACTTTCCGTTAAGGGGGGATTTTAGTAACCAAAATTACTGAAGCGAATAAACCACAGTTAGTTGGAATGAACGATGATCGTTGCCCGCGAAGTGAATCTTAAGTAAAAGCCTTCAAGCCAATGAATATGGACAAAATTATGCCCGCCAAAAGTAAAGGAGAACTGAAACTACAAGCTCAAGAAATAATCAGTGAACAAGCGATGGAATTCCGTTTAATTATGCTTCGACGAAAAGATGTCGAGACAAACTAATTGACTAGGCTGT
Source organism: uncultured Opitutales bacterium (assembly GCA_963924995.1). Taxonomy (GTDB): domain Bacteria; phylum Verrucomicrobiota; class Verrucomicrobiia; order Opitutales; family Seribacteraceae; genus Seribacter. The sequence goes on along the minus strand of CAWUUU010000302.1, from coordinate 13,043 downwards.
ACCGTTTTGGTTTTCCTGCCAATTGAATGACTGGAGTTGTCTTTTTAACTGACGAAACCCGATCATTTTATTTGAATCTTCATCCCAAAGTCGGTAATTGATACATTTAAGACTAGTCCAAATATTCATAGGGGGAACGCTTTCAAAAAATGGATCGGAGCAATGACATCTTTCCAAGTTGTAATTAGGGATCATTGGATTGAGGTGGTGAACATGGTGAAAGCCGATATTGCCCGAAAACCATTGTAAGATTTTTGGTAATTTATAAAAAGAACTTCCTTCCATTGCAGCGGTGGTAAAATCCCACTCGTCCCCTTGTACCCAATAGGCATCCTCAAACTGATGCTGGACATAGAAAAGCCATACACCACAAGTACTAGCCACGGTCATCATGATTGATTGAACCACAAACCACTGCCAAAATCCAAATATAGAAATGAGACCCGCGGACATGATTACAATAGCAAGATTCATCATGTGAACTGATCGCTTTTCTTTGGGCTTTGCTTTGCCCGCAGGTATTCTTTGGATGACCAAGAAAAGAAAAAGGGGTGCAAATACAAAGAGAACGAAAGGATTACGAACTAATCGGTAAGTAAACTTTTTCCAACGCGAACATTCCAAATATTCTTTCACTGTTAAGGTCCAAATGTCTCCCATCCCACGACGAGACAGATCACCTGTGGTTGCATGATGAACAGAATGTTCCCATCTCCAATGATGAAATGGAGTAAATGTAAGTAAACCTGCAATGAAACCAAGATTTTGATTCGCTTTACGAGATTTAAAGAACGAACCGTGTCCACAATCATGAAATATGATGAAGGCACGAACTAAAATTAAACCCGCAAGTACGGCGAGAAAACAAGTGAGCAACCACGAAACTGGCAGCGTGAAATAAATCGCCACCCAAAGCAGTACAACTGACCCCAAGGTGTTGATCACCTGCCACCAAGCTCGACCATGGTGTGGCTTTTGAAAATCAGCAACTAGTGCTTTCCATTCTGAAACAGATTTTTTTGTTTTTTTCTTTTCCATCCTGTTCTAATTAAATCAGCAAATTAGATAGGAGGCAAGTCTAGAGAAATAAAGTTGGGAAAAGTTAACAAAAGCGGGAGGAAACACACTTTTTGTGGTCTTATTTGAGGAAATTTCCATTTTTAAAATAAAATAATATTTCCTTTTGGACTTTTAAATTGGACATAAAAAAAGAATGTGAACAGGGAACCACGAGAAAGTCGTTCATTCCTTTCACTTTTGCTCGTTCAACCGAAACTTTTCCATCATCAGGCCCAGGAATTAGAAAGGAAAGGAAGGGATTAATGCTTCCGTTTCCTGCAATAATTCCAAGATCAAAATCAACTTTGCCCAATGTATTTACAAAGCCACCACTGGAAGTTCCAAGTTGTAAAGAGGCGGGACCCATTAGTTTGAATATTTTCAGTTTACTTAGTCTGTCTACGACTTCACTACCTTGGTTCGGGGGACCGAGCATTACAACTCTTCCCAAATTAGGTAGCGGATCGACTTTCATAATGTATCGCAAAATGATTCCTCCCATTGAATGAGTCACAAAGTCTAATTTTATTCCCTTTTCCTCATTAGATTGAATCTGCTCACGAACGAATTTACTAAGTTCTTCAATCGGTTTTTTACGGGATGGATAATTAAGATTAAAGACCGAGAAACCCTCTCGTTTTAAAAACTTATCGATGGGTCTCATAGAGCGCGATGTACGCGCTAATCCATGCAGTAGAACAACTTTTCTTCTTTCATAATCATGAGAACTCATGGCTTAATCAGGGGAGAATAATACCCGAAATTTAGGAAAGCAATCTGGTCGGAGCTTCCTCTTTTAAATCCAAAGCGAGTGCAATATTAAGAAATGTAATTTCTCCCATCGTTTCACATTGTGAAAAACGAGAATCTTCGTACAAACGGCCCAGTTCTGTGCGTAAGCGTCTAACTTTTTCATCAGATGAAATGCTGTCTCGACACATGCACTGCCTGAGTTTTTTAATTCGAGTCGGGGCAAAATTAAACCTTCTTTTGATCAAAGTACGCTCTTCGCGTTGATATTGACTACTTGTTTCTGGATTTATTAGCCTAGTACAAAGATTAACTACTGGAAGATTATTTTTAAAAAATTGGGGGAGATAAAAAGAACGTCTGCCTTCATAGGACTGTTGGTCAAAATCAATTGCACGAACCCTATATTGATTCTGTTCGAAGTCAGGAGTCATTTCGACCACATAATTATAGGCTCTCATATCGCCTAAAAGACGAACGAAGCAACGTTCATTAAATTTTATAAATTCTTTGGCTAAGCGAACTTCATTAAGGTCGGTATGATCGAGGAAATTTTCAATAAAGTCATCGCCTGGTACTCCGATAATATGTTCTTCAATCAGCGTATCGCCATCGAGTTGAAAATTGATTTCGTTGGGAGAGAGGAGTTGTTCAAGCTCTAAGCCATATAATCGAGAAGCATCGGCTTTTTTTACATAAAAGTAATCGTGGTTGTCGTTATATTGGTTCACTATACGAATACGAAATGGCTTGGTATTTCCAAAAGTACAATAATCAACCCGATCCACATAGAGGTTTGGTAAAATATTTACATCCCCACCAGAGCGTAGGAGAACATAAATTTTTTTCAGACCTTCGAAGATTTCTTGTCCATAATGTTGATCATACACCATGGTTTGCCATAATGTATCTTCATTCTTTGCATTCATAAGTGGATAGGAGTCGACACTTTGAAGAAGATTTTCGTAATGAACCGGTAAGTCGGCTGAGCGTTTATAATTGGTCAGATACTCTCGAAATTCATCGGAAATCGGATAAAAAGTCTTCTTTTGCTGAACACTTACTTTATTCACTGGATGCATACTTAAGTAGGAGGGGTTCGTATGAAAATAAGATTATAGTGAAAATGAAAGCTTAGTTTCTTCGATGGATTTAGCATTTAAACATTCAACTATATCCTGAAGTCTTTTCATGGAAGATTAAACTAAAGGGGAGTGGTTGTTTTTACAAGAAAAGAAGAGTTCACTTGCACTCCTTAAAACGGGTACAATTTTACCTCAATCCAAACTCTGATTTTTAATTTCTAGTGCCTTTGATTCAGTATTGAAAGAGGTTTTTCTTTAAGGAATTTTCGAGTCGCGAGCTCAGTCACTAGAAGGGATAAAGTTAAGACGCCCACAATAATATAAAATGGTAATGCCCATTGAAAACTCCAAACCCGGTCAAAAACTTTCTCAGCAAGTAAATAACTGGTTGCAAGACTGAGGAGCACGCCAAGTGATGATGCTGATAGTGCCAATAATCCAAATTCAATTCGAACCTGAATTTGAAGATCTGAAAAAGAAGCCCCTAAAATCTTGAGCAAATTCAACTCTCGTTTTTGTCGACGAGCTTTTTCTCGTGCTAATGAATAAAGAACAACTACTCCGGCAAGGATAGACAGTAAGGCCATGATTTGGAGCGCCCAAGTCATCTGCGATACAATTTCGAGAATTTTTCGTCCTGTGCGCTCCACATCGAGAATTGAGATGGTGGGAAATTTTCTAACTAATAGATCTTGGATCTTCTCTTTTTCTTCGGCATTTAACTCATTAAGAGTTCCAATAAATGTCTTGGGTGCATTTTCGAGGACCCCCGGTTGCATTTGAACAAAAAAGTTGGGTTGAAAACTAGTCCATTTCACTCGGCGTACATTTACCACTTTTGCATCAATGGGCACGCCACTCACTTCAATTTTAATTTGATCTCCCAAATCCAAATCCAGAGATTCGGCATATTTTTGTTCGATGGAAATTTCTGCAGGCCGGCTCGAATTTTGATCATAATTCATTTGGACCATGCGACCCCGTAAAATCTCTTCGCTGGTAAGAAGGTGATTTCGATAGCTGAGATTGAATCCCCGATTACGAAAATTGTTTCTTCGTTGATCTTCGGGGTTTTCAAAATCACGATCTTGTTTGGCCAAATTTTCGTATTTTTCCCCTTTGATCTCTATTAGTTTACCTCGAACCCATGGGGTAATATTTTGAAGTGGTTTCCCGCTGAGTCTCAGAGTTTCCTGAAGTTCATCGAGTTGATCTTCTTGAATGTCGAAGAGGAAAAGTTTTGGAAGTTTACTTTCTTTTGTACTCGAGCCGATTTCCTGTTCGAGGCTGTATTGGAATTGTGGGATTAAATTGAGTAAAAGAACACCTAGGCCGAGAGTTAAAAAACCCGTGATGGTGCTATTTCGATTACGGGTAAGTGATCGAGCGGCCAAGCGAAGATTAAGGGTGGATTTTCTGAAAAAACGATCGAGTAGCCAGAGGCAAAAATGACCGATTATATACAGGGCGATGATGCTTCCTAAGAGAGATAAGAAAAAAATATTAGCTAGCTTTGAAGAATCTGTTTGAAGTATGCATAATCCCCAAAAAGCAAGAACTCCAGGTAGGGCAAATAGAAGGGAAGTTTTTGATGTAGACGCACTCGGGTTTGCGGATTCTTGGAATAGTTCACTGGGGCGAAGTTTTCGAATTTTATGCAAACTAGGTAGTGCTAAAAACCAACCCCCAAAGATGGCTACGACAAAAGCCAATGGAATACTGGGTAAGTGGAGAGAGGCATCCAATTGAATGGGGATGAAACCGCTCAAGGCCTGGGATAAAATCGGGATTGCTAAAAGGCAAATGACAATGGCCGACACGGCCGCAGCAATGCCTAAGATCGATAATTGAATAAGGTAGGTTCGTAAGGCGTTTCCCTTAGGGGCTCCCAAACAGACAAGGATGGCCACATCTTTAATTCGATTGTTGATAAATCCTTGGTATAAATATCCTATCCCTAAAGTGGTTAAAAAAAGAGCGACCAAAGATACAAGGCCCAAGAAATCAGAAAGATATCGTAACAGTCGTCCGGCACGATGCCCCACTCGTTGGTGCGAGTATACCCGAACTTCTGGAGAGGCGAGACTTTGGCTGACGGCTTTTGTGATCTTTTCTAGATCGGCTCCATCTGGTAATTTAAATAGGTGGTTGCGAAAAGCGGTGTTTCCTTTGGTCAATAGTTTAGTCTTCTCAAGAAAATTTTTACTAATAAATACCTTGGGTGCTAATTCTGCGGGTTGAAAACTCAGGCCAGTTTCCTCTTTGATCAGGTCTGAAATAAGAAAAGTGGTTTCTCCAATCTTCAACTCTTCTCCCAAATCAATCTCCAGTTGTCCGCGTAATTCAGGGTATATCCATGCGTAAGGTCTTTGATGGATAAGGGGTTCCTCTTGACCACGGACGGAACCCACTAAATTAGTTTCAATTTTTCCGTAAAAGGGAAATCCTTGATCAAATGCAATAACTTTGACCAAGCGACTCCGTCCAGTTGGTCCAGCAGCCATGGAGAAAAAATCAACGACTTCGATTTCTTGACTCTGGGAGGGGAGGGCATTACGAACGGAAGAAAGTTCTTCTGTGGTAATTTCTCTGCGAGCACGAATCGCTAAGTCGGCTCCCAGTAATTCCTTCGATTCCGCTTCAACCTTTTGGTCGAGAGTTTGCTTGAATGAGTCCACGCTTATAAACCCGATCAAGCCGAGTGTAAGATTGACTACATAAAAAATACAGAATGGGCGATTATTACGAATCTCCCGCCACGCGTTACGAAAGGCAAAGCCCATTATTTTACGGTTTGGAATTTACCGCTTTTCAATTCAAGCGTTCGATCACAGGCTTTGGCCAGATTATGATTATGCGTAACGAGTATCAAAGTCTGGCCTCGGTCCCGACAAAGGCGGAAGAGTAAATCCATTACTTCTTTACCGGTTTTATCGTCCAAATTACCTGATGGCTCATCGGCGAGGACGATCTTGGGTTCGCTTACTATTGCCCGAGCAATCGCTACGCGTTGGCATTCACCGCCTGATAATTGGGCGGGGAAATGAGCAAGTCGATGGGATAATCCTACCATTTTAAGAGCCTCGAGTGCGGAGGATTCGTAATGATTGACCTTTTGGAGTTCGAGAGGAATGCCCACATTCTCGAGCGTGGTGAGGTTGTTCATTAGATGGTATTGTTGAAATACAATACCCATTGTTTTTGAACGAAATTGACTGAGTTCATCCTGAGAAAGTTTGGCTAAATCTTGACCATCGACAGAAACAGTTCCGAATTCAGGATGATCGAGACCAGCTAGGATTGAAAGTAAGGTGGATTTCCCGCTGCCACTTTGTCCAAGAATGGCGAGGCATTCGTTTGATTCGACTTCAAGATTGAGCTGGTTTAAAACCTCGATTCTTTGACTGCCTTGAAAGTAGGTTTTAGAAATCTTTTGTAAGGAAATAATGGAATTCATGGAATGGAAGTGAGTTCTTCAATAAGATATTGATGGACGGTTTCAGCAATAACTATATGGCCATCAGGGTTGGGGTGTATTCGATCGGGTAGATTCATTTTTGGATTCCCACCCACTTCCTTGAGAAGAAAGGGAATTAAGGGAATCTTGTATTCTTTTGAAATCTGAGAAAATAATTCGGAAAAGGCTTGGCTGTAGGCAAGTCCATAATTAGGTGGAATTTTCATGCCAGCCAATAAAATGGGTATCTTATTGTTTTGTGCAGCGATAACCACTTTTTCCAAGTTTGCTTTAATTTTTTCGATCGGAATTCCGCGCAATCCATCATTTCCTCCGAGTGCAAGAATTAGAAAGTCGGGGTTGGATTTTAAAAACCATTCGATTCGTGATACCCCGCCGCTGGTAGTGGAACCACTTATTCCACCGTTAATAACTTGATAGATTTTTTTACTTTTATCTGTTGATTCTTGATTCAGTTTATCCTCGAGGAGGCTGGGGTAGGATTCACTTTCAGTTACTCCATAGCCCTCAGTCAAAGAATCTCCAAGGATTAAAATCTTAAAAGTTTTTTGATTAAAATCATTGGTATTTTTGGCAGGGGAATTCTCTTGGATAATTTGTTCTCCACAGGATGAAATAAAAATTAACGCAGAACCAAAGAGGAATGATCGTATTTTATGCAAAAATATAAAATGTGGGTTTGTCATTGGAAAGCTTATCGGTCTAGTTATATTTTATGCATATGACAAAACCATTAAGCACTTTTCGTACTCTTTGATGAATTTGATTCTGGAATTCGTGCACGAGCACATCCTCGCGATTGATTTCGCGATGTTTTTACTTATTTGGCTTGTACAAATGATAATTTATCCAGTGTTGAATCTAATTTCAGAAGAAAAATTCTCCGTTTGGCATGCCATTTATTGTAAACGGATAGCATATTTTGTATTGCCTTTAATGATTGCCCAACTTTTTGAATCTGCAACCGCTTGCTTTTTTATAGGAGGAATTTTGATATGGGCAAAATTTATCTGTATTTTATCTGCTTGGATTATTACCTTCCTGATTTCTGCTCCCTATCATCAAAAATTATCCAAAGGTGGAAAGGATACTGATGTGATTATTCGACTTATTTCAACCAATTGGTTCCGAACTATGCTTTGGACTTTTATTCTAATTATTTCCTACACCCAATATTAATGAAACCCTGGAGATTACGCCTTACCAAAATTTGCCCTGTTTGTGACCGTACTTTTGCGAATCGAAAAAAGTGGGAATCCCGAAGTATGTGGGATCAAATTATTTACTGTTCTGATAAATGCCGTAAAGCATCGAAGCCCAGTGCTAGTAAATGAAGGGGGTCTGGTGGATCAAGCGAGATTTTAGAATTGTAGATAATGAGTGTATTCACACGGCAATGTTGGATTGTTCCGAAGTCCTTCCTTTTTTTTGTTGGGAGCCTAATATTGTTCAAGCGGAAGACTATTCAATTTTTCATTTCCAGGCACAATGGCAGGCTTTAGATGAACTTCATGACAATATATTAAAAAGAGATGGGGACTTGCGAGTGGTTTGCGGGGAGATCACTAGTGAGTTAGAAAATCTTTTAAAAAAGTACCCATTTACCCACCTTTACTCGCATGAGGAAACGGGTAATTTGATCAGTTATGAAAGAGATAGACAAGTGGCCCGTTGGTGTAAGGCTCATGGCATCATTTGGAAGGAGATTAGCCAGAATTCTGTATTACGCGGAGGAAATGCCGAAAAAAGAAGACATAAGTCAGCCCATGTAGATTTTCGTAAAACCCAACCCCTGCCAGCACCGAGTAAAATCCCCAGTCCCCAATGTCCTGGTTTACCAACCCGAAAATTTGATTGGAAAGAACTTTGTACTCGCCTGCCTAAATTTTCGGGTTGTTCCACATCACCATCCATTCAACCTGTGAATGAAAAAAGTGCCTGGGCCACATTGGAAAGTTTTTTTGGTGGGCGTGCGAAGAAGTATTCGGGTGGAATTTCCTCTCCCAATACGGCCTTTGAGAATGGTTCGAGACTTTCTGTGCACTTAACTTGGGGAACGATAAGTTTGCGTACAGTTTTTTCGGAACTAGAAGCAAGAAGATCTGAGTTGAATGGTCAACGCGGAGAGACATTATGGAAAAGAAGTCTTCGAGCTTTCGAATCGCGCCTTTATTGGAGAGACCATTTTATTCAACGATTAGAAGCAGTGTCGGATATGGAAGAGCGAGTTCTCAATCGGGCTTATGAAAGCTTGGAATATGAAGATGATGGTGCCCTCATGGATGCTTGGTTGGCCGGACAAACGGGTTTTCCGATGGTGGATGCTTGTATGCGTTGTTTAAATGAAACAGGTTTCATGAATTTCCGCATGCGGGCCATGCTGGTAAGCGTTGCTTGTTTTGGTCTCCATCTTTCATGGCGCTCCATCCATCCACCATTGGCACGATTATTTACCGATTATGAACCAGGGATTCACCTATCTCAAATTCAAATGCAGGCCGGTGTTATAGGTATCAATACTTTACGAGTCTATAGTCCATCAAAACAATTTCTAGACCATGACCCAGAGGCTCGATTTGTAAAAAGGTGGGTGCCTGAACTAGCTGGTCGGACAAGTGCGGAAATTGCCTACGCGGATCAATGTGATTTGCCTGAGTACCCTCGACCAATTGTTAATTTAGCAAACCGTTCAAAGCAAATGAAAGATAGAATATTCTTGATTCGAAAGAGCGAGGCGGGGCGGTACGAATCGAGTAAAACCTTAAAAAAACATGGTTCCCAAAAGAAGAGTCCAAGGAAAAGAATTAAAGAGGATAATGGACAACTTAAACTTTTCTAAAGAATGCTAGAAAGCTCGAATTACGAGTTATCGCATCGTAATTCATCCATACATTTTAGGTCTCTCAGCCATTTGTCGGGAATTCCGGTTTGCATAGCTACAATAGATCCAACCACTACGCCCCGATGGCAGTTATCTCCACCGACTTTTGCATTGGCCAAAACAGCAAGAGAGAAGTCGTCAAAATATTTCCATGCAAAATAAAGTGAGGCGGTGAACGATTCCGGTAAATAGCAGGCCGTACTCAATGTATCGCCCACCACTTTTCGATCCGATAGCTGTTCCCATTTTTTAATGGATTTTAAGGGAACTTCAGAAAGGTTGAGTTCTTGGAGGGTATTTCGGATATCGTTTTGTTTATCTAGTGCGATTAAAATATTAGTGAGATTGCGAGCAGCCGCTAGGGTATGGGGATGATTATGGGTATGTTGGACCAGGGTATGAGTGGATTCGAGCAAATGGGCTTTCTCAGTTTGATCAACTGCCTCCATGCCGGCAAGTAGGGCGGGAACTAAGCTGAGTCCTCCGATATGAATGTCTTCGATTCCACAATTGGAGAGTTTTTTCCCGCGGGCGTAATTTGAAAAGAATGCACGATGGTATTCTTCAGCATAGGTATCCTCGTGCCAATCAGGGGTCAGCATTACTTCAGCGTAGCGTTCGAGCCAAGTATCTGGGTTGTATTCCCCATTTTTGATAATTGTACGATAAAGTTCACAGGCTAATTTTAAATTTAATGTATTTTCTCCAGCAGTAAGAAATTGATGGTAATGAACGCCTCTTTTACCCCAATGCTTAGATTGTTCGCGAAGAATATCGTCCTTTTCTCCGATTGGTTCGTATTTCGAACGCCAAAGAATACTGTCGGGGTGGGGATTTTTCGGTGCCATGTAATGATCAAAGTCAGCGTAGTCTTGGTCGATTGCCCGAGCATTATAGTACCAATGTACTGGCATCGAAACCGCGTCTGCAACTAATGAACCAAGAAATGCATTTTGAAAACTCATGATTCTTTACTAACGGTCATACCTACGATGGACAAATAAGAGAACAGGAATAAGATATAATTATTCATGCCATGCTTTTCCCTTTATTACCATCCGTTATATTCTGATGGATTGGACAGAACCGCTCGTTTTCCGGTGGATCGCTATCGATTGCTCGCTCAAAAAATAGCTTCATTAGATGTAAATAAAAGAATTAAAATAAAGGAACCAAGATTGGTTACAAGAGAAGAGCTTTTACTGGTCCATGAAGAAGATTACATCAACAGGTTTCTAGCTGGAAACCTTAGTGAAAAAGAGGTTCGAAGAATTGGACTCAAGCCATGGAAACCTGAAATCGTACCAAGAACCTTGCGCTTGGTCGGGGGTGCCTTGGATGGCTTGGATGAATTATTAGATGGATCTGTGATTGCAGGAAATATGGCAGGCGGAACCCACCATGCATTTCGTGGCGAAGGGGCCGGTTATTGTATTTTCAATGACTTGGCGGTTACCGCTGAAGTGGCATTGCAGAACGAGCAGATTAATCGGATTCTTATTCTGGATTTAGATGTTCATCAAGGGGATGGCACGGCTGATATATTTGTTGGAGATGAGCGGGTACTCACCGTTTCCCTTCACGGAGAGAATAATTTCCCCTTTCGTAAAAAGACGAGTGATTACGATCATGGTTTTGCGGATGGTGTGGATGACAAGGAATACCTTAAGGTTCTTGATTCAGTTCTGGATCGATTTTCAGAAGAAACTTTCGACCTTATTTTTTTCCAATCGGGCGTGGACGGACTTGCTTCGGATGCCCTTGGCCTTCTTAACTTGACCCGGGAGGGAATGAAGGAGCGAAATAAACGAGTCTTTGACTGGCGCCGAAAACTCGGGAAACCCTTACTCATTTTTATGGGAGGCGGTTACGCCAAACCAATTGAAGATACAGTCGATGCGTTTAGTGATCTGTTCTTGATGGCAGCCGAGGAGGTTGAGGAATTATTTATTAATTAAAAATTTTGATACTTATGATCACTCTGAAATAGTAATCAAAAGATGCATAGATATTGAGGGTTATACACTTTAATTTTAAATAAATATAAAAAAAATTAAAGTTTATATCACAATTTACGACTATTAAGGTATGGATAATTTTAATATAAGTAATTTAAGCAACTCAATGATAAATCAATTAAATAAAAGCTTTGATGCCGTTAAGAAGGTGAATACGCATTTGCAAACAGGAAAGAGAATACTAAAATCTACTGATAATACGGGAGATTTTGCCGTCATCTCGAAGATCAGGGCAGATATTAAGCAGAACAATGCAAAGATTCAAAATTTGCAAAATGCATTGTCATTTGCCCAAGTACAAGATGGAGCACTAAAAGTTGTGTCAAAAATCATTGATCGATCAAGCGAATTGAAAGTTCGTTTTGAATCGATTACATCAAACTCATCGGACAAATCTATTTACGATGAAGAATTCAAAGAACTCCAACTGCAAATCAAGAGTATCAGGAAATCAAAATTTAATGGTGTAAGTTTATTCGCAAGTGCTGCGGGGAATACTCTTTTTGATAAATCACAAAATAAAGATAACATTTTTTACAGTACAAGTAGTACTTCACAAGATATAGTGATTAGCAGAGCGGGTTTGCTCGGCAGTTTAAAAATAGATAAAACATTCCCCCCCGAAATTGCGGCTAATAAGGCTGGTGGTGGTTCCGCTGAATCTCGCATATCCATAACTTTACTGGGTCCATCAGGTACTATCACTTGGGACCAAAATCCGTACAGCGTAACTGACCATTTTAAGGCAGTTCATGGAACTGATGTTTTGCATGAAGCGGTATATGGAACAGGAACTAATGTCGAACTCTTTGATTCTCCTGCAAGAACAGTTAAAAGAACTTTGCCTCGAACTGGTCCGAGTCAAAGTGGAAATAGAACGGATGTTTTTAAATTTCCTCTTACTCCCAGTAATAATAGCCCAACTATTGAATTAATCGTGAACGAGTTTGGGCAAACTGGACCCGGTACAGGCTGGAATGCAAATTATCAAATTGATTACGATCCTTATACTCTTGATATGCTTGACGATAAGACGGTTTGGAGTTTGAGAGATTTTGACATCGAGGATTTAGTGGCATATGGTGAAAAATTGATCGATGCTCGCGCTGAGAATGGAGCCACTCAACAAAGATTTTATTCAGAATTAAGCGATTTAAAGAGCAAACAAATTGGAATTGATTCTCATCTAGAAAGGAGTGAGGGTCTAGATTTTGCAAGGGCTACCGGAGACTTAAATAGAATGCGTAATAAATTATCTCTAAATGCCAATCTTTTAAAATCAGCACAAGATATGGAGAACAAACTCTACACGGATTTTTTGTAATATAAATTTTAGTTTCGATGTTAAATTATATTCTAGAAGTAACAAGAGTTTGAATCTTCGGTTGAATCACTCGGTAGCTTAGATTTGATTGATTTTATTTATAAATCTTTTCCTGATGGACAAAAGTACTTTCTCGTAACCTTGTGCTTTTGCTAAATTTGTAAATTGCTTAGGGTCTTTTTTCATGTCGTATAATTCCTCTGTGCCATCACCGTATTTCATATAGGACCAGTTCGAAGATCTCATTGAGGTTCCTTTATTCACAAAGGATAAGGCTGATTCCTTTACTTTGAATTTTGGGTTATTAATGATTGGAACAAGGCTTGTTCCCTGTACGCTTCTTGGTTTTTTTAAACTAACGAGATCACAGGCGGTGGGGAATAGATCGACTAGTTCAACAATGGAGGAACTTATTCCAGGTTGGTGGTTGGGGGATCTTATTAGTAAG
>CAWUUU010000301.1:0-6052 GCA_963924995.1 uncultured Opitutales bacterium | reverse complement strand
TGCGAAGAGGGAATCGCTCTTAATATGTTCCATTTCAATTTTTACAGAAAGATTCTCCACAATAAAAAATGGAATAGAAAATTTCAAAAATCCAAGTTTAGGAGACTCCTTGGAAATTTCCTTAAAGGAAAAACTTAATGCTGGTTGTCCGGTCTCGCTATTATAGTAAGTCGAGTTGAAGTTCTTAAATTGAGAGAACTGATTGAGCTTACTTCCACTAACTTCGCTTAAGAATAAGGAGATTACTCCCACAAGGATAAAAATAAATTGCATAAGAGCCTGGTGTGAGGGTGTTACTAATCTGGTCTTATTTTAGGATCAACTTTAACCCTCTTATTCCCATTGGGTGCCTTCCCATTTGATCATCTTTCCAGATTCAAGGAGGTAATGCCAAGTTTTCTCACTGTCATTGTAAAGATAGGGGAAAGAAGATTTTTTGGTCCATAGCCAGGAACTTGATGATTGATGGTATAGCCAAATGTGAGCGGGTGAAGAGGAAGAAAAATAGACCCACCCGAGTCTTAGATGATACATCCAAAATTTTGAAGTATCTGTACGGGCAGGGATATAAAAATAACCGAGCCAATTCGATTGTTTCCAGTCTGTTGATCCTTCCACTTCAGTGATGCCTTCGATTACGTCCGAAGCGAGTAGGTCTGCATGTTGTAGTTGGGAGAGGAGAGTGTCGCTTGTCCAAAACGGAACGACACCCCCAAAAGTTGGATCTGGCACGATTGAAGATTCAAATTTGTTTCCGACGGGCGGAGGGATTGCTTGGGCAAGATCGACTTTGCCTAAAAAGAAATTCTTGAGGTGTAAGACATCAGTTCTTTCGTTCTTTGAATCATTGAGGTCGAGTCGGTAATCCAAGGAGATCATAACATTGTCCAAATCCGCACGAAAATTTTCTTCCATAGCGATATCTTCACTAGCCAAATTAAAGAATCTTTTTTCAGCCATTCGGAATATTAGGTAGGCGGAGGCAGATTTATATAAGGTAATGGCTTCCTTAATGTTTTTTCTTGAATGGGAAAGGAGGTTTTTTTCTTTGAGTTTACCAAATTGATTAGATGAATCGAAAAGGGATTCTAAATTAACAAGACCTGAGTCGTGCATTTTTTCAGCAGTCAATGCGGTCATCGGCCATTGATAACTTAAGATGATTTGAGCGGCACCGGTCAGGGCTTTTATCATTGCCTTGAGCAGGTAAATATCGCCCATGTCCGCGTAGAGGATTTGTTCAAGTCCAGTGAAATCTTGAGTAAGAGTGAGGTAGCTTGTGGAATCTGGTATTTGAGAAAGATGTAGATCCGCAACCTCTAGGGTAACTAAAAAGGTATTGGTGAGATAGTTTTCAATTTCACTAAAGTTAAAAGTTGGGTTAAGCGTGTTTCCAAAATTTAAATCTTCTAGCCATAAGTCGGGAAGTGAAAATGAGCTAATGTCCTCAGTTGCCCCCAGGGCAAGTGCCAAGGCTTTGAGGGAAAGTGAACTATTATCTTCAAATAAATTAAGAATCAATTCAAGGGCATAGAGGAAGTTGGATTCGTTATCTAAGGGGTTGAGAGCTAATTTTCCCTTCATCGCAATCATTCCAGCAGGTAGGTTCTGAACGGGTACAGGAATCTGTTGTTCGACCTCGACAATTACATTACGCAATCTTAGGTTGTATATATCTGTCTGCACCCCGCCATTGGAGAGATCAAGAAAGTTTTCTTTAAGATTTAATTGATAGAGGTAGGCAAGGTTTGCCAGTGGTGAAAGACTTGAAATACGATGCCCTTGAACATTTAAGTATTGTAAATAGGCTAGCGTGGAAATGCTTTCCAATGAATTAATCGTACCTCCTTTGTTGAGGTTTAAAGTGGATAGGTTGGTCAGACCGGCTAATCGAGACAAGTCTGAAATTCCATTGTTGTTAATGGTTAAAGATTGAAGGTTCTTTGCGTACTGTATGCCCTCGAGGTTCGTAATTTTAAGACCATTGGATTGAAACGAGTAAAGTGCTTCAAGGTGTGCTTTGGTCAGCTGGCTAGGATTATTCTTTAAAGGCACGCCGGAATATAATAAGGCATAGGGATGAGAGGGTAAGTATGACTTTATAGAAGCAGTTAAATTCGCATCTGTTGGGTACACATTTTCGCTAAAATAGGCTTTATAATAGATATTATTGTAAACTGTCGCACTGACCTGTTTTGATTCGTCTAAATTATACCCGTAAGTACTTGCAGACCAGTTACCATCTGAAGTATTATTGGTATCCCATCCCAGGAAAGTATTCGATGTGCTATTGTTAGCCTCTAAAGAAACTTGGGAACCATAAGTGTATGTTCCTATCCCTGATAAGTTTCCATCTCCGATAATCTCGGCGGATACGGAATAAGTAAGAAGTTCAAAATTGGCAGTTACATTAAGGTCTGCCGATGCGGTGACGGCGATTGGGTTGGTCGTGCCATTTACATCTCCTGACCATCCTGAAAAATAGTAACCGGTTGTGGGGGTAGCCTGCAAGTAGACTGTGGCGCCAACGGGCACATATGGATTGGATGAGTAGTAAAGGTAATAAGTCTGCCCCAGTGAGTTAATGAAAGGGTAGGCAGTTCCACCGCCCGGATCGGTGGCGTAGTAGGGTTGGTAAACACTTCCAGTATTTGAGGGAGATACTCCCACAGATAATGGAATGGGATTGGGGGAAAAATTGGCAGTTACATTAAAGTTTGTCGCGGTGCTAATTGAAAGTGGGTTTGCTGTGCTGTTTGAATCACCACTCCATCCTGAAAAATAATACCCCAAAGCGGGAGTCGCATAGAGATAAACATTAGTATTTGAAGAAACCGAGGAGGAGGGGGAAAACCAAAGGTCATAGGTATTTCCCGAGGAGTCGGTAATTGAAGTGGGTGGATATGTGTTTGAATCCAGTCCGTAATATCCAGGCAATGATACTGCTCCAATTGATGAATTGGAAGGACTTCCAACAACTGAAATAGTCTGTGAAAGTACTACATTTGAAGTAGTAACAAAAAGTACTGATAAAATGAAAAAATAGAATCTCATTAGCAATCGAGCAATTATGATTTAGTGAGGAATAGCAATGTAAAAAATAATTTCATCAAATGGATGAATTTCTAGTATATTAAAGAAGCAGATAATAAAAGAATGTAATTTTTAATCAAAAAAGGCTTTTGCTTAGCCTTTTTTGAGTGTTTTCGACATTCAAAATCCTTGAGTTTGTAAACAGCCGAAATAAAAAAGGGGGCAAGATATTTATTCAGATCGTTTTTTAGGGTATTTTAATTTTGTTAATTAACTTTGGGTAGTCGTTATTAACTTGGCTAAATATGTAATTTGCTTGGAATCATTGAGCGGTTCGGCTTGAGTGTCACGATGAATTCTTTGCAAATAAAGAAAATGGAATTGGGTCCGATCGGAACCAATGCCTATTTGTTGTGGGAGGAAGGTGGAGATAAGGCGATTTTGATCGATGCCCCCCCAGAATGTAAAGATGAGATCTTGCCAATACTTGATAAGGAATCTCTCATTTTAAGTGAGATTTGGTTAACTCATGGGCATTGGGATCACATGGCTGGTGCTGCGGACATAGTAAATAATACTATGACTGTGATTGGGCACAAAGCCGATAAAATGCTTTTTGAACAACCGGCAGTGATGTCCACTTTTGCGATGCCTGGAATGGATTTTTTGCCAGTGACTATTACCAAATGGGTAGACGAAGGAGATACTTTAGATTTATTTGGCCGTGAGGTTTTAGTTCATCATTGCCCCGGGCATTGTCCTGGGAATGTGATCTTTTTTGTAGAGGAAGAAAAGGTTTGTTTTGTGGGAGATGTAATTTTTGCACAAAGTATTGGACGTGCCGATCTGCCGGGTGGCGATTTTGCAACCTTGGAGCGATCTATACAAAAAAAGGTTTATGTTTTACCGGAAGAAACGAAAATTTGTCCGGGACATGGGCCGAATACCACTGTTGGAGATGAACGAAGGACAAATCCTTTTGTTCGACCCGAGCAGATTAGATAAGGTAATTCATTTTCTAATACTGCATCTATGATTCGCTTTGCTGAAGAAACAGTAGAGGAAGATGAATTTGATTTGTCTTCGATAATTGATTCAACCTTTCGGGAAGGAGGCTGGATGGAACAAGCTCTTGGCTTTGAGCACAGAGCGGAGCAGTATGAGATGGCAAAATCGGTTGCCCATTCACTTTTGAATGAAAGTCATTTACTATTTGAAGCGGGGACCGGAGTGGGGAAGAGTTTGGCTTATTTAGTACCATCAGTACTTTTTTCATGTACGCGAAAAAGACCCTGTGTTGTGGCGACAAATACGATTAGCTTACAGGAACAGCTATTAAACAAAGACATCCCCGCACTTCGATCTTTGATGGAGTTAACTCCTGCTATTGAGAGTTTTAAGGATTTCAGTTGTGCGCTCTTAGTCGGCCGAGCCAATTATTTATGCACGACTCGATTACATCGTGCTTTAAGCGGTCAGGGCGAATTATTTGAAGGACGTCAAAGGCGTGAACTGGAGAGGATTGCCGAGTGGGCAAATAATGGTGCGGTCGAAGGGATTCGTCAGGAGTTATCCCCCTTGCCTATGGGAGCGGTTTGGGATGCGGTCAGTGCTGATTCGTCCTTATGTTCATCTAAAAGGTGCAAGCCAGAAAGTTGTTTTTATAGACGAGCTCGGGCGGAAGTGGAAGAATCTGATTTGGTGATCGTGAACCATAGCCTACTTTTTTCCTTAATGGGGGCGGGGTTTGGCCCACCAGATGACAAGGGAGGGGTCATGTTTGCCAACGATTTTGTTGTTTTTGATGAAGCACATGAAATGCCAGAGGTTGCTGGGGATCATTTGGGATTGGCGATTAGTTCATGGGCCTTAGAGATGAGTATCCGAAGGATTTATAATTCGAAGAAGAGAAAAGGATTAATATCCCGAGTGGGTCGCAATGTGGACTTTGACGCGGTGGAAAATGCGGAACTCGCGATTTCCGACTTCTTTCAATACCTACATGCAAAAACATTAGGGAATCAAGACCGTATTCGTTTGCTAGAAAAAGGGGTATTGCCCATGGAGATATTCCCTCCCTTAAGCAGGTTATGTCGTTGCTTAGTGGAGCTTGGCGAGTTGACCGATGATGAAAATCTTAAGATGGAATTAAAGGATCAAGCTCGGAGGATGCAGGGATATTTAAATGGTTTATCCGAAATAATTGAACTCAAGGATGAAAATTCAGTTTACTGGATTGAGCGAACCGGAAAGCAAAATCAGATTATCCACTTGCGGAGTGCCCCATTGGAGATTGCCAAGGTTTTACACGGGCAACTTTTTTCTCGGGATGTATCTGTCTTGATGACCAGTGCGACATTAACAAGAAAAGGAAATGCGAATGCCTTCCGGTCGACAATTGGGGTCGGCGATGTCGAGGAGGGTATCGTGGATTCGCCTTTTGATTATGAGACTAATCTTCAAATAAGAGTTTTAGCGGATTGCCCTGACCCTATGTCCAATAACCGACTGCCTTACCTTGAATATATGGTTGAGGTATTACATGGATGTGCCACAAGTATCGAAGGAGGAACTTTAGTTTTATTTACCAATTATTCAGACCTAAAATTTTGTTATCAAAATTTGCTTCCACGATGGAAAAAGCTTGGACGATCAGTCTACGCACAAGGAGAAGATCTTTCCCGCTCGGACTTGCGGGATAAAATGATCGAGGAACAGGATGTTTTACTTTTGGGTGCGGAAAGTTTTTGGAAAGGTTTTGATGCCAAGGGACCTTGCCTTTCCCAAGTTATCATTACCCGTTTACCCTTTGAAAACCCAAGTCATCCTGTGCTTGAAGCGAAATCAGAAGTGTTGGGGAAAGAAGGAAAGAGCGCATTTATGGAACTAACTTTGCCCTCTGCAGTGATTAGGTTCAGGCAAGGAATGGGACGATTAATAAGGTCTAAAAACGATGTGGGAGAATTAATTATTTTGGATTCCAGAATATTGAAAAAAGGATATGGAAAAGATTTCATTA
>CAWUUU010000300.1:0-7800 GCA_963924995.1 uncultured Opitutales bacterium | reverse complement strand
AAAGTGCAGATTTCCCAAGCCTAGAATGCCCTATAACAATAATTTTTGACTCATCGAAAACTGCATCAGTCTTCACATAATCGACTATTCTACTCAAACCCCAAGCCCAAGCATCAATAGAACCTCCATCATTTTGTTTTGACATTCGATTATCGTCTAAAAGGCTATGAACCCCATTTTTAAAGCCGTCATTGTAATCAGGATCGATATCACCATAATATGCAGTAATTAAACCATACCCCCGTGCAAGAATGCTTTCTAAATCCCAACGAGAAGCGGCAATTCCTCTATCCAATTTACTTGCCTGATTATTTTTCGAACCTTTTGTCGAACGAACCCATGATTCAGTTACAATAATATTCTTATCAAAATTAACCGTGTGATTACCTTTAAAATTGTACCCTACAAAAATGGGCACAGCTTTTGCTGAATGCTTAGGAAAAAATGCAGTTAAATTTAGATTAACTTTTTTTAAACCACGCTTAAATTCAATCTTTATTTGTTTCCGAATTCCTAATTTAAAATCTCCTTGTTCGATAACTTCAGATTTAATTTTTATCTGTTCAAGAGGAAGAATATTTTTCCCATAAATTTCATTTTTTAAATGATTTAAAATTTCTGGTCTGCGAATATTTTGCCATTCTTTGAGTGTGTTGATTTTTATTAAATCGTCCGTTTGAAGAAGGGGCGGAAGCTCAAATTGGGGCACCTTGGATTCTTCATAGTTATATCCTTTAGGTTGAGCACTCATAATGCAGTTCATAGTGAGGTAAGACAATAAAGCGATTCGAACAAAAAGTTTTCTTATTATAGCTTTTTTCATGATCACAAGAGTTGAACGACTCAATGGGAACGCTCAAGTCAATTCCATGGAAAAGTACTTTTTATTCTATGCAGCTAACCTTCTATCTTTACCTAAGATTTTTTCGAAATATTGATCTCTCTTATTTCTAGCTTCGATTAGATCTTTTGTTCGTAACGAACATCGTCTTCTTTCTGCAGTGATCGGGGATGGGTAGACAGTATAATGAATCCACCAGGTTCCGTTGTTATTCCACAAATGGTGGTTTGGGTTGTTATCATCCACACGAAGAACAACTTCTTCGATATCTTTTATTAGATAGGTTTTCATGTCGCGTTTTTCCTTTCGGTTAACGCACTTTTCCATAATTAATGGAGAGTGCTAATTTTCGGTTGTGCCAAAACCGCGCATCCCGGTAAATCGACCTTGTACCACCGTAGCAGCTCTCGTGCTCGGTTGGTAACCTAAACTAGGTTGTCTGTGGATACGGTAAGTGGCTAAATTTTAAAGAACAGAGAACATTAATGCAGGATTGCGGATATAAATGCAAACGTTCTTTATGTCATAAAACTACCCCATTGGTGTTTCTACCAATTTGAAACCAGTGATATTTTCCCCACAGCCTCTCCATCTTCTAAGCACTTATGCGCTGCACCAACATCTTCGAAATCAAACTTTTTACAATGCAGAAGCGGGCATACCTGACTATTTTCAACCAATATACTCAGTTCCTTAAGAATTTCACCATGCCGATTCCTGCCTTGGTCTCGAATGAGTGGTAAAAGCATGAATACTACATGCAATGTCAAACTTTTGATGTGCACCTGACTGAGATCATGAGAAGCACGAGCCGCAATTGAAACAACCACCCCATCTATTTTAGCGGCTAAAAAAGAATCGTCTAAACAGCTTCCACCAACTGTATCAAAAACCACATCATATCCCTCACCTCCGGTATAGGAAGAAACATAATCATTTACTTTTAAATTTTTATAATTAATTGCCACATCTGCCCCAAGTTTCTTCGCAATATCTGATTTTTCTTCACTCGAACATGTGGTATGAACCTCTGCATCGTAAGCTTTTGCTAATTGTAATGCAATATGCCCAACGCCTCCGGTAGCCCCATGAACCAAAACTCTTTGACCTTTTTGAACTTTTGCCCGGTCGACTATTCCATTCCAGGCAGTAATTGAAACCAAGGGGAGAACCGCGGCTTCCTCCATACTTAGATTCTTCGGCTTAAGGGCAATTAACTGAGAGTCGGCAATTATAAATTCAGCAAGAACACCCGGTAATTCTTTAAATCCCCCCACACACCCATAGACCTCATCCCCTTTCTTAAACTCTGTTACTCCTGCTCCAATATCAATAATTTCCCCAGACATGTCTCCGTGTAGGGTTGCAGGTAAATCAGGGCCTATTGGTAGCAACCCTTGACGAATCTTGACATCTACAGGATTCACGCTCGAAGCAGCCACTTTAATCAAGACATGACCGGGTCGAATTGAGGGAATTGGAACATCTCTTACTTCGAAATTTTCGATATCTCCATATTTCTTTAAAACTAATGATTTCATTATAAATTTATTATTTAAGAATTAGTTAAATACTATGAAGTTAAAAGGGCGAATGCCGAGGTGTAAAAATTATATTTATTTTCAGAGTAGATTAACTTTGCAAAAATCAATAACTATCAATTATCAAATAATAATGAAATCATCCTTCCAAATTCGTAGATCATTTATTAAACAAGCAGTCGTAGGAACTTCATTAACTTCAGTGTTGTCGTTTCCATTTATCGTAAAAGGTGCTGAAATATCACCCAATGAAAAAATTAGGTATGCTGCCATTGGAGTAGGGGGAAGAGGAGCAAGTATTGCCAATAGTGCACGAAGATTATCCGAATTGGTTGCGGTTTGCGACTTAGACAACCAGAGAATCGATCGAGTCAACAAATCGTTAGCCCAAGGAAAAGCTGATGGTTATAAAGACTACCGAAAAATTCTCGATCGTAAGGATATCGATTTTGTCACCATTGGAACAACCGATCATTGGCATACCAGAATTGCAATTCATGCAATGCAGGCTGGCAAAGATGTTTACTGTGAAAAACCACTCACTCTTACTATCGAAGAAGGGAAGCAAATTTGTAAAGTAACCAAGGAAACCGGCAGAGTCTTTCAAGTGGGTACCCAACAAAGAAGTGAAATGGGACAAAAATTTCTTACTGCGATTGGAATTATCAGAGAGGGGAGAATCGGAAAAATAAAAAAGGTGACTTGTAATATTGGTAACGGTCCCAAAGGCGGGCCTTTCAAAAAGTCAGATCCTCCATCCAACTTGGATTGGAACATGTGGCTCGGGCAAGCTCCCCTTGTCGATTACATTAAGGAACGCTGTCATTATCAATTCCGCTGGTGGTACGAATACTCTGGTGGTAAAATGACAGATTGGGGAGCACACCATGTGGATATCGCTCAATGGGCATTGGAGCAAAATGGAGTAGGGCAGGGAGTTTTATCATTGGACCCAATTGTGGGCGATCATCCTATACCATTAAAGAATGGTATGCCGACCAAAGACAACCACTACAACACCTCCCACAACTTTCACATCAAGTGCATGTTTCCCCAGAAGACTGAAATGCATATTATCAGCCAATCCAAAGAAGGAAACGGTATTCTTTTTGAAGGAACTAAAGGAAACTTATTTGTTTCCCGTGGAAAACTTATCGGTCCAGCAGCTGACGGACTCAAAGAAAAACCACTATCTTCCGATACAGTTTCTTCTATTTATAAAGGTAAAAAAACAACCAATCATATGGAAAATTTCTTTGCCTGCATGAAAGATAGGTCAGATCCCATTTCTGATGTTTATAGTCATCACAATGCGATGACCACCTGTCACCTCGCCAACATTTCCATTCGCCTTGGCAAAAAAATTAAGTGGAACCCAAAAACCGAACAAATTATCGGAGACGATAATGCCAATCAATGGCAAGGCCGCGAGCAAAGAAAAGGGTTTGAAACCAATACCTAAATTTAATTAAATATATGTAAGATTAAATTTGAAAGCTAACATCGCGGATCAGGTGCGGCTATTTGCCTTCGCCTGCATTCGGCTTGTTATGCTTCGTCATATCGAATTCAACAATGACAGGGTAGTGGTCCGAAATAGTGTCAATTTCTTTTGCCAAGCATATTGTCCCGGAACGGGATTTTTCTGCGAATGTCTTATCCGCAAATACGAAGTCGATTCGATAGTGCTTCTGCTTTAATTCCTCCATATCCTTAGACCACCTCGGGATAGTGATGGGCGTCGGGCATGATATTTTGGCTTTCGGGTCGTGCTTATGCACGATGTCGACAAAACCTTTGGCCTCAACTTTATCAACAAAGGTATAATCCCTCTTCCTTAGTTTAGCGTTGGCAATAAGAAAGGCCTCATCCATGCGCGAACAGCCATTGAAGTCTCCCAGAAAAACCACTTGCTCGTTCTTTTCGATAAGTGGCAAGACTCTATCGAGAATCCAATCCGCTTCCTGGTATTTACCGGGCCAAAAATGAACTACGAAGAAATGTATTCCATAAGTTTTGCAGTGCAGAAATCCGTGGTGGTATCCTTTGGCTTTACGTTCGATAACCTCAATGGGATGTTTCGAGGTAAGACCAACGGGGTATCCCCATCCCTTATTGGTAACGCTATAAGAATGTTCCCATTTCTTGGCATGCTCAGCAAACTGCGGCTCCTTGATTCCGTTCACTTCCTGGAAGGCAATGATTTCTGGATTCTGTGCCTTTATCCAGTGGATGCCTTCTGTAATAGATTTTCCATTGTTGAATCCTAGAATATTCCAATTGATAATCTTCACTATATCGTTCTTAAGAGGCTTAGTAATACCCGAGGCCATTACGCAGGACATTAGCGTAATTATCAACACCTTGATAGACAGTCTATTCATCTTAGAGTTCTTTCGTTTGTAGTTGTATAATACCTGCATTTGTTTTGTTAGATATTTACAAGAACTAGATCATGCTTCACTTAGTGTCTATCCATCGGGTTGAGAATATTCGTGCCGCGATGCCCTGCTCGCCGTGGTGTCCAAGGCTGTAACAGCAGATTAGATACTTATCTTTTAGCCTGTTGACCGTGCTGTAGGAAAAGGGCCCCTCGTCTATAACCTTGAATGACCAGCTCCGTCCATTGTCTCGACTGTAATAAATGCGACCTTCTTTCCGCTGTCTCTTGCCAGGCGCCGAACAGAGCACAAAATCGCCGCAGGTTTCCATTACCTGTAGGCACCTCGTGGCGGCTATATCCGAGGCAAACCCTTTTCCCCAAGTCGCACCTCCGTCGTTGCTGTAATGCATGATCTTTCCCATGTCGGAACCTTTATTGCGCCTTCGGACCATAAGGATCTGCTTGCCCCCGTCGACCGAGACGGCTGACGCCTCATTGTGCTCAAAGGTTGTCTTATCATTTATCACACCGCCGAATTTCCAAGACTCGCCAGAATCGTCACTGTAGATCACCGAACTACTAGATTGGTAACTTCTGAACCTCGCGTGATCTTGGCAGGGAAGATAATCCCCCCGCAACGGGCCGGCGAGTATTAGTCTCCCCGCGTGCGGTCCGGTTTCGATCTTCCGAACCTGACCGATCAGATTTATGAACGCCAAGTAGTAATCGCGTCCGTTACGTTTATAGACACGATCGGATACCCCACGATGCTCCTTCCTCTTCCAGCTCTTTCCTCCATCGTCAGAATAGAATTCCAGTACGAGGCATGCTGATTTCCTAGTGAAGGAAGAGACATCGATTCCAAGCCGCTTATTGATCAAAGCTGGATTCTCTAAGCGTCCAATAGTTTCGTCGATGGATAGGCTGGTCATCAGCGAAATACGCTCCACTCCTGACGGAAGCTTACGCGTGAAGGAAGAGATAGCGTACGTCTGCATGGGTAACTGATTTACGAACTTCATATTCGAGAATGTTTTTCCATTATCCTTGCTGATCACATGTCCAATCAGTTTTTCTGATTTATCTCCGGATCCGTCAAGCCTTGCCTGGAAGAACACATGGATACTCCCTTTACTATCGAGTAAGGCCGATGGTTGAAAGCCCGCCCCTACGAAACGTTTCTTACCATCAATATCATATTCTATTTCCCGATTAACCTTGAAAACAGTCAAGCGCTCGCTTGGTTCTTGTGCACCTACAATCTGTGCAGGTATATCTTCTGCAATCGCTTCTGACGAAGGATAGCTCATCAGTATAGTCAAAACACAAAGGGTTAGGAGTTCGCTTCTTTTCATATAAGTATTTTTCTGAATATCTGAACAGCTTACAAGAACAATGAAGACAGGTATAAAACAATTAATTTTTGTTTCATATTTTCTTGTGCCTAACATTGTCTGCAGGAGATTGTTGGATGCCCTCAGTGATTATAAAGTTATCGAAATAGGCGTATACAGTTGTGGGGTTGCCTTTCCTGTCGACCGGAGTCCACTTTGGCGTGTGGCCTCCGTGAAAGGTACAGAAAAGGAACTTCTGGATCAGTGTCTCACTTTCTCCGCTCCCTCGAAACTTAATGTTCTCGCTCTTGATCACCACCTGATCGTCGATCAGGATACATGACCATCCATTTTGACCTGCTAGAGTCATTTAGGCTGACCTGTAGGGCAACATGATGCCACCGTCCTGCTACGAAAACAGGTTCGTCGGACTTCTGGCCTATCCCGTATGTCTTGCTCTTATCTTGATCGTACAGGTATGAGGCACAGTGCCCCTTTGGCTGGAATATAGTGCGGGCGCTCCAGCCATCAGGACGCCGTTCTTTGCCTCCTGTTACTGGTCGCTTCGGTCCAAGACCATGGAGCTTGCCTCCCAAGGTCCACTAGAAATCCTTGGCGAAACGAACATCAAACGAGATAGTCGCCTGCTCGACTTTTGCACGGAGAGGATACGCCGAAACAACCCGCTGGCTTCCTCCATTATATCCAACATAGGCAACACGGATTGCATCAGAGCAATCAGGTCCGGCACCCTTTGCCAAACTAATGTGACGATGGGCAAGAAGTGCCTTCGCTAAACCTGTCTCGGCAACCCCATTGAACCCCTCCTTCAACAAGATACGGTCATATTCTAGGTCTGTCGCGGAAACTAGTGCTACAGGAGGGAGGACAAAAAGACTGACTAAAAATGCTAATGCCTTTGTGTTCATATTCATACTAACGCAGAGGATGAGGTATCTCCAATCATACTCTATCGCTTCAAATCTTCAAAAACTGCGATATGAAACCAACTCTTCAATATAATCGAAAACCGTGTTGGGGATTACCCTCCATCTAATTGTTAGGCTATTTTTTGCGTCTCACTATCGATAATCTCAGATAGATAAACTTTCATCAATGATTGATAAGGAACGTCTTTCTTATTAGCTAAGACCTTTAATTTCTCAATCATAGATTCAGGTAAACGAATAGATATAGACTTCAAAGAAGGCTTCAAATTAGAAAATGATACATTTTCTGCATCGTTCCAATCGATATACTCTGAACTATCATTCTGCTTCCAAAAATCTCGTTCTGCTTTTTCACTCTTAAATTTTGGTATTTTTTTCATAAACCTCCCTTTCCTTTTTACTCGTATCTCTAGCTGAGATTACTCTTATTAATTTTTCTCTCTCAACAAAAACTATCATTAATTTACGACCATCATCCGTACTCCCCAAGACATAATACCGCTCTTCGCATAAAGAATGCCTTTCGTCATAATAAAGCAATAATGGTTCATTGAAAAAAACCTGCTCTGTTTCGATTTTTGAAACCTCATGACTGATCCAATTCTTAACGTCATTCCCTTTGTCCCACTGAAAACCCTTAAACTTACCTAACCCCATTTGTATATAACCATAATACACATATTGAAAAAGTCAAATTTTTTGGACGGACATTGAGCATGAGTTTTTGTGCGTAGCAGGCAATAAACTCCAT
>CAWUUU010000299.1:0-13932 GCA_963924995.1 uncultured Opitutales bacterium | reverse complement strand
GCACCATCGACGAATCGTGGCATCCGAGATAAGAACGAATGCATGCTCATGTTCGACGGGGGGACGAAGGTAGCGTTTGCGGAAAAAATGATATTCTTCGAGCGTGGCTAGGCTAGGCTTCTTGCCTTTGGAGACTTGAATAATGCGTCTTAATTGATTAAGTGAATTGGAGACCACCACCACATCCTTACTCACTGTCGCCGAGTATGTCTTAATCAAGTCCCCCGGGGCAATCAGACCCAAGTATTTGACGCCCGAGATGGTTCCACTTACAATCTTGGCATCCTTATTTTTTTGTGCGGACTGGAGTCTGCGTAGTGCTAAAGCGGCGACGAGTGCTTCGGTTTGCTTAGCTTTAAATAAGATAGTGAGCGAAGTCCCAGTGCGCAGGAATGGATCGCTCCCGGTCATGGCTACGGAGGCGATCAGTTTAGGCCCTAGTATTCGACTGAGCTCTGTATCCGGAAGACAGAGTTGATCCCTGTATTTCTCTCGTGAGCGGGCACTTTCCGCCCGTCCTTCACCAAGGCGAAGTAGTGGCGTGCCTAGGAGTGTAGCCTTGTCCATAACCTCGACCATTGATTGAAAGGATGGAAAGAAAAGAGCGTGTTGATCGTGAGGCAGGGATTCAGCAAGCGGATCGAGTTCGGGTTTTGCATTTCCGATTAATTTCTTCCATGGCATTTCTTCGATGGTGATCCCTTCGATCGATGAAATCAGAATCGTCCGGTTTTGTTCGTCACTAGAAAGTCGTAATTCCCGATCGAGTTGCAGGTTTTCGCTGATCGCTCTTCCTCCCGAAAAAAGGTCGAGGGTTTTTTCCAATCCCAATTTTCGAGTCGGTCGGTTGTTGGGGTTGGCATTACCGTGTTTATGTTTCTCATCGGTTCCGAGTTCTTTGAGTCTTTCAGAAGCTTGATTTGCCTGGTGTCTAAACCAAGCGGTTCCGGGAACTTGGAGATTTTGTAGTCTTCTATAATATTCAAGTCTGTTATTGAAGTAGTTGATTTCCCCTTTCCGATCGCCGTTCAATTCTTTTATTTTTTGGAAATTAAAAGTAAAAGGATGTACGCTTAGGCTTTTGTCCGCATTCTCAATGTATAGGGAACCCTTGAGCTTGGGCTTTGGATTGACGAGGCAGATGCGTAAGTCAGTGGTTGAGGTGCGATTTTGGTTGTTGTTTCCTCGGACGATATGAAGAAATGCAGCCTCGGCATCTTGGGTGCGAATATAGGGGAAGGAAGGGGTGATCCATTTATGTAAATCCCTCGAATAGTGTCGGCGGGCATCGAAACTGAGCGGAGGTGTGTGGTCTTTTTCAAAGTTCAAGTCTTCCACATGGAGAGAGAGGAAGGACTCGGCATTGGTAAAAATTGGTCCGAAGGAAATGAGTAATAAGATGTATTTTATCATGGGAAGGACGGGCTTTTTTTGACGGAATAGATGGGTTTTATTTTGTGAGTGCATATTCTTAAGGTCGAGTAAATTATCAGTTGGTTTATCTGAGGGAAACTATTTCAATGGTCTTGTTTCCACTGAGAGTTTTTCCGCCCTTGGTGTAATTCCACGGCTTATTAGTTTTCTTGAGAAGTAAATGGGTGGGCTCTCCTGCTTTCTTTTCTATTTGCAAGGTTTCGGGAACGCTCACAAAACGACAATGGTAGGTAGTATGGTATTTATTGACCGCTAGGCTCCGACTTCTGAATTGATCAGATTCTCTCGGATGGGGTACAAGTTTAGTGGGTCTCAGTCTTATTGAATAATCACCTGGTACGCCTTCTGGGAATTTTGCTGGTTTGTGCTTAAGCTCCATTTCTGTTTGATTTGAACTTTCAAGCCTGAGTGCTGCAGACTCGATCTCGAAAGCCAAGCGTGTGGCTGCATCGGTCAGGAAATATTTCATCGGTCCTTTCGAGCAGGAGCACAATAATGCGAGTGAAGCGAAAGATAGGATGTTAATTAATTTCATATTTTGAAGAAGTTCTTTGCCTGATTTAATTTACTTACATTTGCGTGTGTCCGCTTATACGGACATGCCAATAAATAAAATGGTAAGTAGCAGTTGGATTGAAGTAACTGTTTTCATGATGAGATTATAAGTTTGTTTAAGCTTCTTTTAACTCTTGCATTAGTTTTTTTATCATTTCCTGAACTTCGGGGATTAGTTTTATGACGGTGGAAACCTGGTTCTTGTCGGCCAGATTTCTTGCTTTATCACGGTCATTGAACCAGGCGGATATTTCGTTTGCATTAAGACTGGAACTCGCCGTTCCGTAAGGGTAGGCGGTTCGAACATCGAGCAGGAGTGCGTTGGCGTAACCGGTTGTTTCAATTTCCCGTGATGGAATGAAATAGCCGCCCACGATCGTCCAATTTGCTACGGAGGAAGCCAGTTTGGTTGTCTTGGTTTTGGAAAAGACCTCGTAGATAATTACATAGTGGAGATGCTGCCTAGCGGATCCGAGACGAATTTTACGAAAAATCTCGGAAGTACGATTCAAATTATCTTTAACCTTGGGGCGATCGGCATAAACCAACTCTGCAATCATTGAACTTACGGGTACGAATTCTCCAAACTCTGAACCCAGTTCTTCTTTTGCCTGATTCCACCCTTGTACTTCTTCGGCGGTCAGGTTGGTGATTTTCCCATTATAAAGTTTAGCCAATCCGATTCTAGCGGGAAAGTGGAGAGAGGGTTCGATATTTGCGACCTCCCTGACTTCGCGATCGGTGCTTGGGAAAAGCTCTTCTTCACCGTCGATCTTTGCTTCAGTCTGATTGGTGGGGGCATAACTGGAGAGGTATTCTCTGCCTGAGGTTGTCTGAACAGTATGAGATTGGCATCCAATAGATAGGAGGGCGAAAAGTAGACAGAGGTAGCTTATTGTTTTTTTCATAGTAAATGGTTGATTATTGAAGTGCTTTTTCTTGTTTCATTAAAATGATTCAAATAATATTTGCATTTCGCATGCCATTTATTTTCTTTTACTTTTAAAGCACTGCCTATCACTGCCTTACATTATTATTGAGTGGTGTTAATTATCCTTGGTTTTACTTTGTTGCATATTATGTAACTATAGTATTACATTTTATGTACTATGAAGACGGATGATTTGAAGTTTTTGCTAGCAGAAGTTCATGCCCTCGCTTTTATGAACCCATTTGCGAAGGAAAGGGATGATCGGGAGGGTAAGATCATTGCCAAGTTTGGCTGGACTGATTCGCTTAATGAGGTCAGTTCAACTTTTACCAAGGAATTTAATCAGGTTTTATATTGGGTTACCGTTGGAGAAAGAAATCTAATTGAAGGAAAAGCGAAGGATTTTCGATCCGTTTTAGGAGCCGAGCATATGGCTTCAATGGCTTACTTTTCTTTATACCATGAACTCGTGGGCGAATTGGATCAATTGATTGATAGTGGGGTACATGATATGGCTTTGAACCGGAAACTTTTCCGCCTAATTAAGGAGGGTATTAATCAACGGGGTTCCTTAGTCGGGGGCGAAAGGAGTTCGCTATGGGGAAATCCGGAACATTTATTTGCATGCTTTTACCAATTGCGCAGGGCTTATCTCCAGTTGTATCGCGAGATTGTCGGGTCGAGTGATCCGATGAGAGATTTACGTGTGCGGGTCTGGGAGAGTGTGTTTACTCAGGATATGTTGAGTTACCAACAATGGATGCACCAGACTGTTGGTCGTTTTCCGACACTTGTCCTGGGTCCTTCGGGTTCGGGCAAAGAGATTGTTGCCCGAGCTCTAGGTTTGTCTCGATTTATCCCTTATGATTCGAAGTCGAACCGATTTGCTTCAAATCCAAAAGAAAGTTTTCGCCCGGTCAATTTATCGGCTTTGTCCGAGACTTTAATCGAATCAGAACTTTTCGGACACCGACAGGGATCCTTTACTGGTGCGATTCGTGATCATGCAGGAATATTTGAGACTGCGGGTAGTTTTGGCACTGTTTTTCTTGATGAAATCGGCGAAGTTCCCAAGTCAATCCAAGTTAAACTTTTACGCCTTCTTCAATCCGGGGAATTCCAATCAATCGGTGGGGTTGATCGATCCTCTTTTGAGGGCAAGATCATTGCCGCCACCCATCGCGATCTTGGGGTAGAGATGAAAAATGGACGAATTCGTGAAGATTTTTTCTATCGTCTTTGTGGTGATCAGATTAACACAGTCGCACTACAAGATATTTTATCATCGAAGCCTGATGAAATTATTAGTTCAGTCGGGTATATTTGCGAAAAGCTTTTTGGTGCAGAAGGAGCAAAGGCATTGAGTTCAAAAGTGGTGGAACAATTAAACACACAGGTTCCAAGGAATTATTCATGGCCTGGCAATTTTCGTGAACTTGAACAGGCGGTACGAAATATAATCGTGAGAAATGAATATACTCCAATTGAGAATCAGACTGTGCATCCAGAGATTACAAAAATTTACCAAGAGTCTCAAGTGACTCTGAATGAATGGAATAAGTTGTATGCCCAAAGGGCATTTAAAAACTCGGGCAGTTACCGAGCGGCCGCTCATTTATTGCAGGTGGATCAAAGGACATTAAAAAAATTAGTGAATAAAAAAACTATATATTAATCGGAGCTTGGTTTCTGGTGAGGTTGATCAATAATCGATCGTGAAGTCAGTGAGTTCAATCCGAAGGTCAGTAAAGACCCGTAAGCAGTGATACAGTGCGGTGCGGTACTAATTTATGTGCGAATAAGCTTCTTTTCCAAGTGGTTGGGAAGCTCCTTAGATTTTTGCACTTTTATTTATTTGACGACTAAAAATATAAAAGCTACACCCTGATTATACTGAAGCAGATAATGTCTTATTGAGGGAATGATGATGGATATGTTGCAAAATATTATTCCGGCCATTCCGGCCTTACTTGATCCCGGCTTTGTGCCTGCCTGTTTATGGAATCGGAACTACCAGGCGCAGGTTGAGAAATCGAATGAAGCCATTGATTTGGCAATTGCTTTACTACGCCCTGATGGAACCGTTTCGCGCTTCGATACGAAGATTCTGCCGCTGGCGGACGAATCGGAAGGGGTGACGCTGAAGTATATCGAGCGTATGCTCAAATTCCTGCTCTGGCAACGCGGCGGCTACCAGGTAAAAATCGCCGGCTGCAATTCGCTTGGCGAAAAGATCGCCGCGATCTATTCCCCCGAAGGGGATCGGCACTTCGACTTTGAATTTTTCGGCGAGAAGGCCTATCTACAAGCGCTGGAAATCGTGACCTGTCCGATGGACGAAATGCCCGAAGCTAACGAGCAGTCCATTCCGCTGGGGCGCCATATCGACGGTTGCCGTATTGGATTCGATCTGGGGGGGAGCGACCGTAAATGCGCGGCGGTGATTGATGGCGAAGTGGTCTTCACCGAAGAAATCGAATGGAATCCCTATTTTGAAAACGATCCGGAATACCACATCGATGGTATCAACGATTCGCTCAAGCACGCGGCCGCACACTTGCCGCGCGTCGACGCTATCGGCGGAAGTTCCGCAGGGGTCTATGTGAACAACGAGGTTCGTGTGGCCTCACTCTTCCGCGGCCTTTCGCAGGAGGATTTCGACTCGAAAATCCGCCGCGTCTTTTTCGACCTCAAGGAACAGTGGGGCAATGTTCCGTTCGTGGTGGTGAACGATGGCGAAGTGACCGCTTTGGCCGGATCGATGTCGATGAAGGAGAATTCCGTTCTCGGTCTGGCAATGGGCACCAGCCAGGCGGTGGGCTATGTTGCGGCAAATGGAAATATTGCCCCGTGGCTCAACGAACTGGCCTTTGCACCGGTCGACTACCGCGACGATGCCCCGGCGGACGAATGGTCGGGCGATGTCGGTTGCGGCGTACAGTATTTCTCGCAACAGGGTGTTGCGCGCCTAGCGAAACTGGCGGGGCTGGACTACGGCGACATGCCCTTTGCTGAACAGCTCATGGAAGTCCAGAAGCTGATGGCCGAGGGTGACGAACGGGCACGAAAAATCTACAAAACCATCGGCACCTATTTGGGATACAGTATCGCTCACTATGCCGACTTCTACGAAATCCGTAAAATGCTACTGCTTGGTCGCGTGACCAGCGGTGCGGGGGGGACCATCATTATTGAAAACGCCGTAAAGGTGCTCGAGACCGAATTCCCTAGATTGGCCAAGAATGTTGAGATTGTCACGCCGAACGAAAAAGACAAGCGCCATGGGCAGGCGGTTGCCGCCGCCAGTCTTCCACCGCTTAACCAAATGAGTTGTTGATGAATTCCATACCATACTGGGCAAGAAAAGTTTCAAATGCTGTTTTTGCATAGGCTTGAACATTAGAGCCCGAGTTATGGGTTGCCACTTCTGCAATGAGAATGGCTGAAAATGATCCCTATTCCGCAATCGAAAAGGCTTTGTTGATGCAGGATGCTTTGGGGCGAGAGAAAATTGCGGTTCATATTACCCAAAAGCTTTACAAAAAAGATCCCAATGGAACTTGGTCATGGTTACCCGAAAGCGGATTGAATAGGGCCTCTCAACAGCGAATTTCACGAAACTAGTAAGTTTTAAATTATCTGTGTAGATGAACTGTTGATCAGGTTTCTGACTTTAGCAGTGAATCAAGAAAGTCGAGCCCCCCGACTTCATCTAAAAATATTCCATCAAGTTGAGCGTCGAAGCAATTTTCTAAAATGTCAGAAAATTTCGGACTGGGGGAGAGTCCATAATCTATAAGATGACGACCCATTACGATAGATTTTGGAGCAGAATCTTTAACTTTTAATTCCTCTGCCCGTTTGAGTAACCATGGCCCTTCGGGGAATTCGTCTTGCCTGGGTGGGCGACCGGCAATATCGGCATCTGCAACACGAACGAGTCGATCAATCCGAACTACTTGTCTGGCCAAGCGGCGAATCGCACTGTCACTTGCCTGATCATTATAAAATGTACGGGGGGCAAGATGGCGCCTAACCAAGGGAACTACTTGATCGATTAAATTGTTTTGATTGGTAAGTCTTGAAAGAAATGTCCTGGTGGGTTCTTCGCCTCTTGCTTCATGTTTTGGGGAACGAATCCGTCCATCCTCTGAATGATGTGTTGTGAGTGGTTTACCAAGATCATGACAGAGAATCGCGAACCCAACTACTAGATCTTCCCAATCATCTCCGATTCTTTTTTTGGCAAATGCATCTAAGCAATGAAGGGTATGAATCCACACATCTCCCTCAGGGTGCCATTCTGGATCCTGTGGGCAATTAACTAAAGCTTGAATTTCTGGAAAATATTTTAACCAATTAGTTTTTCGAAGGAACTTTAATCCATGAGAAATGGAAGTTCCTTGGAGGATTAATTTTTTCCATTCACCATAAATTCTTTCGGTGGCTAAACCTTCAAGGCCAATTTGTTGACAAAGGTTAATGGTTTCAGGGGTTGCCTCTAAGGAAAATCGAGCGGCTAATTGCATCCCCCGAAGAACGCGAAGTGGATCTTCGGAAAAGGCTGGACTTACATGACGCAGGGTTTTGCTTTGCAGGTCTTGTTCTCCATTGTAGGGATCTATAATCTTCCCATTAAGCGGATCGAGGCCAATTGCATTAATAGTGAAGTCTCGACGAGAAGCCGCTTGTTCAAAAGGAAGGTTTGGGTCTACTTCGACGGAGAAACCCTTGTGTCCAGCTCCGGTTTTAATTTCGGTTCGGGGTAGGGCGATTTCTACGGGGAAACCTTTTAGTTTGAGGACGCCAAATGATTTACCTACTTGGTCAGTCTGGTAAGTGGGCTGTAAACAATGAATAAGTTGCTCGGTGTTGAGTCCGCGAACTTCGGCATCGATTTCATGGGGGATTTGGTTAATGAACAGGTCGCGAACGGTTCCTCCCACTAAAAGTAGATGTCCGCCATTTTGATGAATAAGGGTGGCGATTGATTGGGCAAGATGGGCCAGGTTTTTAGGCAGGCGGTTTTGCAAATCAAGAGATTTGCTCATAATTACGGAAAAAGAGTATCCTCAACTACTTGGCAGAGTGTATGATAGACGGGTAGGTGAAGTTCCTGAACTCGAGGAACTTCAGTAGCGGGAACTTGGATGCAAAGTTTGCACAGCGAGGAAAGGGCACCGCCGGATTCTCCGGTTAAACCAAGAGTATGGAGTCCGAGTGCATTGGCTGCCTTTACTGCGTGAACGATATTACGCGAGTTTCCTGATGTGCTAATGCCGAGAAGAATATCGCCCGGTTTCCCGAAAGCGACTACTTGTTGAGCGAAGGCATATTCAGGTTCGTCGTCATTTACAAACGCAGTAGTGAAGCCAACCATGGAAGGAAGTGAAAGTGCGGGGAGAGCACCATGCAGGTTCGCTGCGAGTTCCGGGCCAAGCTTTTCTGCAAGCTCAGGAGCGAGGGGACGGGGGCGAGAGAAGCGTTTGACTAATTCTCCTGCTATGTGCTCGCAGTCGGCAGCACTTCCCCCATTTCCACAGAGCAGAACTTGATTTCCACTACGAAAAGAATGAAGAAGGAGTTCACAGGCAGATTGGATGTCATCCTTGCAAACTTACAGTTCAGGTCGTCTTTTGAATAATTGAGTAATATCTTCCACAAATATTCCTTATAGGAAATATAATTAAAAGTGCGAATCAATTTCCTTTAATTTATGACTCAGCCTATTCTTTACTAAACCGATTAACTTTGTCATGTTAGTTTTTTTGATTTTTTAAATGAATCTGACTGAACCAGAATTAAAGGTAATTAATACCGAAATGGAATCGCTGTCTGCCGAGGAGCGAATCGCTTGGGCATGGGATCGATTTGGTGCGGGATTAGTTCTATCCACAAGTTTTGGACTACAGAGCTCCGTGATGCTCGACCTTGTATTAAAAGTGAGTAAAGAAATCCCCGTTATTTTTGTCGATACTGGTTATTTATTTGCTGAAACTTATCAATATGCCCTGACCATTCAGGAAAGATTTGGATTTCGAGTCAGAACTTACTCGGCCAAGATGAGTCCTGCATTTCAAGAAGTTGTATTCGGCAAATTGTGGGACCAGGGCACGGATGAAATGAAGAGGTATAATTTCATTAACAAAAAAGAACCCATGGAGCGTGCGTTGAATGAACTGGGTGCGACTGCATGGCTTTCTGGTTTGCGTAGGTCTCAATCCAAGGATCGAGGCAAGAGACCTTTTATCGAGAGCCAAGATCAGGTTGTGAAAATTTATCCAATTCTTGATTGGGATGATCGACAAACCTACAAGTATATACCTAACAACGACATTCCCTACCACCCACTGGAAGGAATGGGGTACGATTCTGTAGGAGATCATCACAGTACCAATAAAATTGATCCCACTCAAGCAGCCGAGGATTCGAGACATGGTGGTCATGGCCGTGAATGTGGATTACATTTGGATTTACCTGAGGGGCTTGACTTTTCGGTATAACCTCAACCCAATGACATATGATTTTGCCTGAAGATAAAACCCGTTTGCAAAAACTGACAAAAAAAACCAGGCACCTGTGGCGCTTTCTCGATTGTGACAAAAAAAAGAAAGCCATTCTTGAACTTGAAGACGCAATGTCGTCTCCTTCTTTTTGGGATGATCAAAATGAAGCTAAGCGAGTAAGCTCAGAAGCGAATCAGCTTAAACAAACAGTAGAAAAGATTGAATCTTTTCGAGTTCAAGTGGAAGACTTAGAAGCACTCGCCGAATTATGTGATGAAGATGAGGACGAGGTCGAGATGGCCAAGGAATTTTTAAATACTTTGGAAACTTTACTAAGCCATGTTGAGGACTTAGAAGTTGCGAGTTTTCTGGGTGAGCCATTTGATGATAGGCCAGCATTGTTAAGCATACATGCCGGAGCTGGAGGGACAGAATCCTGTGACTGGGCCGATATGCTTATGCGAATGTACATGCGCTGGGCGGAACGAAGAGGATTTAAGGTTGAGCTACAAGATCTACAACCAGGAGAAGAGGCTGGAGTGAGTCGTTGTTCAATCAGGATGGAGGGATTACATGCTTATGGATATGCGAAAGCCGAGCGTGGTGTTCATCGATTGGTTCGAATCAGTCCATTTGATTCCAACAAGCGTCGACATACTTCCTTTTGTTCAGTGGATGTAATTGCAGAGATGGAGGATGATGATGTGGATATGGAAATACCAGATGATGATCTTCGAATTGATACTTATCGATCGAGTGGTAAGGGAGGTCAGCATGTCAATAAGACGGATTCGGCAGTTCGCTTGACTCATTTGCCCACGAATATTGTTGTTCAATGTCAAAATGAGCGTTCCCAGTTAAAGAATAAACAAACCGCGATGCGGGTTTTAAAATCTCGAATCTATGAAAAGGAACAGGATGAAAAGCGAGTAGAGATGGAAAAGTTTTACGGTTCAAAAGGGGAGATGGGATGGGGGGATCAAATACGCAGCTATGTATTTCAACCCTATCAAATGGTAAAGGATTTACGCACTGGAGTGGAAACCTCAGGAGTTCAGGCAGTAATGGATGGGGAATTGGATCAATTCGTCAATGGTTGGTTACGTGCGGGTTGCCCAAGGCAACGAAATAAAGAAATCCAAGTAGAGGATTAATTGAGTGAGGGCACTCACTGACCTGTCTTTGGCAGAACTTGAGCCTTATCGAAAGAATCCATTATTTGCGGGGAAGACTTGGAAATGGTCTCCTGCTTCCTGGTCGATTCTAGAAGATACCCAAAATGAGCTTGAAGCTCTTGGCTTAGCGGCAGTTTCTTTTTACCGGGCAATTGAGAGGTTGTATTTAAAGTCAAAGAACGGAGAAAAGATTTTAAGAAATCACGATTTTAAAGCACCTTGGGTGGCAGACTATTATGATGAGGGGAAACCCGAGTGGTTAGTTAAACACTCGATTTCAAGGCAAGTGCTTGGTACAATGCCAGCTGTTTTGCGACCTGATTTATTACCCACTTCAAATGGGTTTGCATTAACTGAATGGGATGCAGTACCTGGTGGAATTGGATTAACTGCGTTTTTAAATGAGATTTATTTGGGGAAAGAACATTCGTTAATGGTCGACTCTTTTGGCGAATCATTAAAGAGGGCTTGTGGCTCGAATGATGATGGGGATTATAAATTTGCTATAGTTGTTAGTGAAGAAGCAAAGACATATTTACCGGAAATGGAATGGCTCGCAGAAAGACTTCGGGTTCAAAATTATTGGATCGAGGCATGTTCGCCAAGCGATCTTAAAATTACAGGTTCTGGTGTTTTTCTGAATGGTGAAAAAATCAATCTAGTGTATCGCTTCTGGGAATTATTTGACCATGAAGAAATCCCAGAAATGAGGGAATTGGCTAAGTTAGTTGAAGAAGAAAAACTTGTGGTCACTCCACCGATGCGACCCTTTCAGGAGGAGAAACTGTCCTTGGCCCTTTTTCATCACTATCGTTTGCAAGAATTTTGGGAGGAGAATTTAAAAAGGGATGAATTGTCCCTTCTTCGCCGGGTCATTCCAAAAACATGGATTCTCGATCCGGCACCTGTACCCCCTGGATCTATGGTGGATGGTCCTTTGGTCAAGAGAGGAATTTTGGGAGACTGGATGGACTTGGCGAAAGTAAAAAAAAAAGAAAGAGCTCTGGTGATTAAGGCGAGTGGGTTTCATGAAACCGCATGGGGGGCTAGAAGTGTAGTGGTGGGGGATGATGTATCCTTAGAGGAATGGACGATTGCCCTACAATCTGTTTTGAATTCTTATCCCAATCCAATTTCGATTTTGCAGGAGTTTAAAAAACCCGTTCGGTTGGAACACCCAGTATTTGCCGACGACAAATCAGTAAAGCAAATGATTGGACGTGTACGAATGTCTCCATATTTCTTTGTCTTGGGGGATAAGGTGAAATGGTCCGGAACTCTGGCCACCTTCTGCCCTGCGGATAAAAAGATTATACATGGAATGAAAGACGGAGCATTAATGCCCTGTTCATAGTAATTCTTCTTTGGACTAAGCTGGACGAAACTTTCTACACTTATTTATAAAAGCCGAGTGGTTCATTTCTCATAAATGAGCAAGGATCTGTTTAAGAAACTTGATGATGTAAGTGAGAGATCAGGCGATTCGAGGATTGTAAAACTTAGAACTATTTTTTTTGGGATTGAGAAGCCTTCCAGTTAGGATGTGGTACATGGGCTTCCTCCATGTGGGATATAAGTCTTTGAACTAAGGCAGGGTGCGTTCTCGCGAGATTTTTATCTTCATGAATATCTTTATTAAGGTCGTAGAGTTCAACTTGCGAATTATCCATGCCCGAGCGAATGAGTTTCCACTCGTTTTTCACTACAGCTTGGCGAAATATTCGTTCATAGAATTCCCAATAAAGGTACTTATGACTAGACTGCTCGGAAGTCTTTCCCTTGAGGGTGGGCAGGAAAGATATGCTGTCAGTATTTTGGGGGAGAGGCGTACCGGTCATTTCGCAGGTGGTTGCCATCAGGTCACCGAAATAAAAGGGTTGGTCGCACTGCGAGCCTTTTGCAACAGTATCGGGTTGCCACGCAATGGTGGGCATGCGAATTCCACCCTCGGTGAGGGTTCTTTTCATACCTCTGAGGGGCCCAGATGGAGTGAAGCGTTCGGGGTTATGCCCCGCTTCGTTGTGCGGACCGTTGTCTGAGGTAAATATAACCAAGGTATTCTTGGCGATATTGAGCGATTCGAGTAGGTCGAGGATCTGCCCGACATCCTTATCCATCCGTGTGATCATGGCGGCTTGCCCCTTATCCTGCTTGGGCCAATCTTTCTTCTCGTAAATTCCATAATCTGGAACTTCTGCGCCATCTCCAAATAGCCGGGATCCTTCGTTATTGGCATGTGGTATAGTAAGAGGAAGGTAGAGAAAGAATGGATTGTTTTTGTTTTTGCGAATCCACTCCAAGGCTTCCTCCGCAAATAGGTCGTGGCTATAGTCGACCCGCTTGGTGGCCGCTCCACCAATAAACCCCGCACGAGAGTTCTTGGATACTGGTTGCACGATGTTAGCTAGTATGTGTTTTTCACGATTTCTCCATAGAAACTCGGGGTAGAAGTTGTGGGCATGAACCTGATTGAGGTAGCCATAGAAGTAGTCGAAGCCTTGCTTTAATGGATGCCCTTCCTGTGCCACTTCTCCTAAGCCCCACTTGCCGATCAGTGCAGTGGAGTACTTCGCCATTTTAAATGCCTCTGCCACGGTGAAGTCTTGATCGCGTAGGCTTTGTCTATTCATATCGCCACCTGCATTTCCACGAACATGGGTGTGCCCCATGTGTTGACCAGTCATTAAAACGCTACGGGAGGGTGCACATACAGTACAACCCGCATAGAAACGGGTGAACTTCATACCCTCCTGAGCCATTTGATCCAGTCGTGGCGTCTTGATTAGTTTCTGTCCGTAGCAACCAAGGTCGCCATAGCCTAGATCATCCGCCATTATAAAAATAAGGTTGGGCTTGGCCAAGCTGGCCGCACCCGCAAGAAAAAATCCGATTAGTATAATTTTAAGAATAAGATTATTTTTCATTTTCTATTTCTTTATCGTAAGTTCATTAATAGTCGTATCCACAAGACGCCCGACATAACCCTGGAAACGTTTATCTACCTCGGTCGGGGTACGTGGCATGGATTGAATTAAGGGGAGTAGGGATTTTGCCTTGTCATCAAGATGATCAATGGCGTTCATTGCCATCATCGAAGGAAAGCATCCGTTCTTAATCGGGTCCGCGATAGCCCCGAGTACCTTGACCGCCAACTTGATTTCATTTTTGGATCCGTATTTACCCAAAGCCTCCGCGGCAATTACCCGTACATAGAGCGAGGAATCATTCAGGGCTTTAACGAGGGATTCCTTGCCATGCCTAACACCTGATTTTTCTTGCATGAGAAGACCTAGGGCTCCCCAGTAACGGACAGCAGAATCAGAATGTGTTA
>CAWUUU010000298.1:0-11241 GCA_963924995.1 uncultured Opitutales bacterium | reverse complement strand
ATGGGTATCTGAGGTAATTGATGGTCAGGATGGATTGTCCGTTCAGGCAAACTTGATTACCAAACGGGTCGATGGGCTTGTTCAAGGTTTGCAAGGGTTGATTCAAGAATGAACGAAGACCAGACTTTTTCTTCTCCTAATTCTAGTGGAAAATTAAAAGAGTTCCTTGGAATACATTATGTTAAGTGTGGAACCTATGGTCGTATCTATAAAAACCAACAAGGAACTGCTTATTCTGGCCATTGTCCTCGTTGCATGCATCCGATTCGAGTAAGGATTGCACCGGGCGGGACGGGGAATCGTTTTTTTAAGTGCTTTTGTCCCTGAACTTTTCTAATTTTTTTAGTTTTTAAAATATGATTTCCTCGGCTGTGGGTATAATTCAGCCTGGCCATGGGGTCGCTTCTGGGAAAAATCAAGATGATCGTTTTCCAAAAGGAACCTTGGCCATGCAATTACCTTTCTTTAAGCAACAAGGCCTTGATTTAAATTTATTTTTTCTAGGCACATTGAATATTACAATTCAAGATTATACCTTTCATCTTGGTGAGCCCAGTTATTCTTTTCCATTAATCAAGTGGTCGCCTGATTTACCCGAAGAGAATTTTTCATTCTATTCATGCTCCATTCAACTCATCAAAGGTCAACATTCCTATGATTCCCTTGTTTACTGGCCACATCCATCGACTAAGCCTGGATTTCAACAGGATCCTTCAGTCTTGGAAGTGATGGCACCCTTAGTGGAGGGAGCAAAATATGGAGATGAAATTATTATAACTGCCGACTCGACTACCCTCAATTTTATCAATCGTTTGTAAGTAATTGGAAAAAAAAAGTTTCCCACATGCTTTTTTTTTCGGGTTTTCCTTGTTTTTAATCGATTTAATGCCTACGAACTATGAAGTTCACTATGATTAAAAACCCTACCTTTGCCTCCCGTTGGAATGTCGACGAAATTGATCGTCAATACGCTCTTTGGCTTGATTCCCCGTCAAACGTATCAACTGAGTGGCAGTATTTTTTTGAAGGCTTTCATTTAGGGTCCGAAAATAACAGTTTGCCAGATGCAAAAGAAGCACCTCTTAGCACAGGTACTCCTCAGAAAGATGTGGGAGAAAAACTAGCCCGCCTCTACGGTGCAATTTATTCCTATCGGGATATTGGTCATACTCAGGGAACATTTGATCCATTAAGTGACGAAGTGAAAGAAAACCCACGATTATCTCTAGAGAGACTGGGTTTTGACACCAACGATCTTAACGAAGTTCACTTTACTGGTAATTACCTGGGTGGTGTACGCATGTCGATTGGAGAAATTCTTGATCGTTTAAAAAAGACTTACTGTGGAAATATCGGGGTCGAATACCTTCATTTACAGACCACAGAGAAACGCCGATGGATTCAGTCCAAGATTGAGCCAAGTATGAGTCAACCTTCATTTAATCATGATGAAAAGTTGAGGATTCTTCGCAAAATCGTTCAGGCTGAAGAATTTGAGAACTTCCTCCATACCCGCTATGTGGGGCAAAAACGCTTTTCATTGGAAGGCGGAGAAACATTAATTACCGCCTTAGATTCAATTTTTCAAAAATGCCCGGACGAAGGGGTGGAAGAAATTGTTATGGGCATGGCACATCGAGGACGATTAAATGTGCTCGCGAATGTGATGGGTAAATCCCACGAGTTTATTTTTCGAGAATTTTCGGAGAATTTTGTCCCAGATGGCGCTCATGGAAGTGGAGATGTAAAATACCATTTAGGATACGAGTCGGTTCGTACCACATCGAGTGGTCAACAGGTCGTAATTCATCTATCTCCTAATCCTAGCCATTTAGAAGCTGTAAACGGAGTGGTTGAGGGAAAAGTAAGAGCTCGCCAAAGACTCCGTGGAGACAATGAGCGTAGGCGCGTTCTTCCCATCCTCGTTCATGGAGATGCCGCAATGGCAGGACAGGGAGTAGTTTCAGAAGTATTTAATTTTTCCAAGCTTCCTGGTTATCGAACTGGTGGAACGATCCATGTTGTGGTTAATAATCAAATCGGTTTCACCACTGATCCTACAGAAGCCCGTTCGAGTTTGTATTGCACCGAT
Source organism: uncultured Opitutales bacterium (assembly GCA_963924995.1). Taxonomy (GTDB): domain Bacteria; phylum Verrucomicrobiota; class Verrucomicrobiia; order Opitutales; family Seribacteraceae; genus Seribacter. Next base: position 9,149 of record CAWUUU010000298.1, on the reverse strand, counting down.
GTGGCAAAAGTAATCGAGGCCCCCATTTTTCATGTTAATGGCAATGATCCCCTCGCCGTTGCCATGGTGGCTGAACTTGCATTGGAGTACCGTCAGAAATTTAGCGAGGATGTGGTCATTGATGTTAATTGCTATCGAAAATATGGTCACAACGAAGCCGATGATCCTGCATTTACTCAACCTCTTCTCTATAAGAAAATTAAGGCAATGACTGGGATTTCCGATGTTTTCTCCAAAGAATTAGTGAGTGAAGGCGAAGTTAATCAGGAAGAGTGTGATAAAATTCACCATCGTTTACGCCTACAATTGGACGCCTCTTTAGAAAAAGTTAAAACCGTAAAGAAATCCAGTACTTTTGACGGGTCTGTTGCGGTTAAACAAATTCCATACGATTTTTCTCCTGTTTCCACTGCGGTCGAGAAAAAGGAACTCGAAAAAGTGGTTCGGGCTCTTTCGACTTGTCCTGAAGGATTTAACTTGAATCATAAAATTAAGAGGCAGGTCGATGCAAAAGCAAAGAACTTTAAATCCGGTCTTGGTATTGATTGGGGCTTTGCTGAGCAGTTGGCATTTGGTTCATTGATGCTTGATGGCACTCCGATCCGACTTTCTGGACAGGATAGTGAGCGAGGAACTTTTAGCCATCGACACGCGGTTTGGTATGATAGTCAGGACCGTACCCGCTATGTTCCCTTGCTTAATATGGAAGACCGGCAGGGCCAATTTTGTGTTTATAATTCACTTTTGTCAGAGGCCGCGGTTTTAGCCTTTGATTATGGATACTCACTTGACTATCCAAGCATGTTATCGATTTGGGAAGCTCAATTTGGAGATTTTGCAAATGGGGCTCAGGTCATTATTGATCAATTTATCATGAGTGCGGAAGATAAATGGGGAGCGGTTTCGGATATCGTTCTTTTGTTACCGCACGGTTTTGAAGGTCAGGGCCCCGAGCATAGTTCTGCACGGTTGGAAAGATTTCTTCAGGGGTGCGCCGAAGATAATATTGTGGTGGCAAATTTAAGCACACCCGCTCAATACTTTCACGCTCTTCGACGTCAGAAGAAAAAAGAGTACGCAAAACCGTTAGTGATTATGGCTCCGAAAAGCCTTCTTCGTCATAAAATGTGCGTTTCAGAAGTAAAAGATTTGGTAAAGGGAAGTTTTGAAGAATTTTTGCCCGACCCTTCGCCTGCTAAAAACACTCAAAACCTTATTTTCTGTTCGGGGAAGGTTTACTATGACCTTCTCGAAGCCCGCGAAGGCCTCCGAAATCCAAAATCTACTATTATTCGGGTCGAGCAGTTTTACCCTTTTAATAAGTCGAAATTTCAGGAAGTAGTTGCCCCATACGCCAAGGCTAAGCGTATCGTTTGGTGTCAGGAAGAACCTTACAATATGGGAGCTTGGAATTTCTTATCGCCTATTTTCGAAGAAATGCTTGGCCGACGACCCCACTTTGCTGGAAGAACAGCTACTGCGAGCCCAGCCACTGGATCCTTTACCTTACACAAGATTGAACAGGCAGCACTCGTTGCTGATGCCTTAAATCAGCCTCAACCCTCTCGCTCTTAATTTTTTATTATGCCTATTGATGTAAAAATTCCCGCTCTTGGTGAATCAATCTCCTCTGGAGTGCTTTCCTCTTGGAAAGTCACTGAAGGAACTTATGTGGAGATTGATCAACCGATATACGAATTGGAAACCGATAAGGTTACTCAGGAAGGACTTGCAGAAGTCGCTGGAGTGATCTCTTTTTTAGCTCAAGAAGGAGATGAAGTTGAGATTGGTGCAACGATTGCCAAAATTGACGAATCCGCAGAGAAACCTGCTTCATCATCATCCGAGAGCAAGGTAGAAGAGACTGACCCACCAGTTGAGACGGCCGTTTCTCCTGATCCACCCACAGAGAGTGCTCCTAGCCCCTCCCCTGCTCCAACGGTGGCAAATGTAAAGAGTCAGGAAGCGATTATTTCTACCCCCTCTTCGATTCCTTTATCTCCCGCCGTCCGAAAAATTTTGACCGAGTCAAATTTAGATCCGGCCACTATTCCTGGAACTGGTAAAGATGGTAGAATTACTAAAGGAGATGTACTTGCCGCCCAATCGGTTCAATCAGCCCCTAAGGTAGCGAGGCAGGAAAAAGTTACTCAAGCACCCTCCACTGCACCAGTTGCTGCAGTAAGCGCAGATAGTCGAAGCACTCGTCGCGCACTTTCCCCTATCCGTAGGAAAATTGCATCCCGGTTAGTGGAAGCTCAGCAAACTGCGGCAATTTTATCAACTTTTAACGAAATTGACCTTTCTGCAATAATGTCTTTACGCAAGAGACATCAGGATTCGTTTGTAAAACAAAATGGGGTAAAACTTGGTTTTATGTCCTTTTTTGTTAAAGGCGTGGTTCATGCCCTTCAAGCAGTTCCTGAGATCAATGTTCGGATGGAAGGGAATGAATTGGTTGAGAATCATTACTTTGATATTGGTGTCGCAGTGGGTACAGAAAAAGGATTGGTTGTACCAGTCTTGCGAGATTGTGACCAACTTGGCTTTGCAGAGATCGAACAGTCCATTGTTCAATATGCTGAAAAAGCTCGAAGCGGTGGGATGACTCTTCAGGATATGCAAGGTGGTTGTTTTACCATTACCAATGGTGGTATCTATGGTTCTTTACTTTCTACCCCCATTATTAATCCACCACAAAGTGCTATTTTAGGAATGCATTCGATCCAGGAACGCCCAGTCGCGGTCAATGGAGAAGTGGTGATTCGCCCGATGATGTATACCGCGCTTTCCTATGATCACCGAGTGGTGGATGGTAGGCAGGCGGTTACCTTTTTGGTAAAACTGAAGGAAGCGATGGAAGACCCTGCTCGTCTTGCCCTAGGAATCTAATCTGATGAGTAGCGAAATAAATTTCGATGTCTTGGTGGTGGGTGCTGGACCCGGTGGGTATGTCTGTGCCATTCGATGTGCTCAACTTGGATTAAAAACAGGTCTTATTGAGAAAAATCCACGATTGGGTGGAACCTGTCTTAATGTTGGTTGTATACCCAGTAAAGCCCTTCTCCATTCCACAGAGATTTATCACGAACTTACCCATTCCGCGGATTCACATGGAATTGTAGTCAAAGGCATAAGCCATGACTTAGGTAAGTTGATGAAGAAGAAGGATGCAGTTGTTGATCAGCTTGGCAAAGGTGTGCAAGCCTTAGTTAAAAAGAAAGGAGTTACTTTAATACCGGGGTCTGCGAAACTCTTACCCAAGGGAAAAGTGGAAGTAACTCATGAAAATGTATCCAAAATCCTAGAAGCCAAAGAAATTATTTTAGCCACTGGTTCCAAACCGGTAGAACTTCCATTTCTTCCCTTTGATGGGAAGAAAATTGTCCATAGCGATCATGGCATCGCATTTGAAAAAGTGCCCAAAAAGATGGTGGTGGTAGGTGGTGGAGCTATTGGGCTTGAGCTTGGTTGTGTCTGGTCGCGGCTAGGCACAGAGGTGACTATTATTGAATTCCTTCCTGAGATTTGCCCACAGTTAGATCCGGATGTGGCGAAGGTCGCGAGAAAGATTTTGGAAAAACAAGGTCTTCGTTTTTTACTTTCCACCAAGGTGACCGCGGCAAAGAACAACAAGTCGGGAACCACTCTATCTTTAGAATCTGGGGGACAAAAATCGGAGATTTCAGGTGATCGTATTCTGGTTGCCGTGGGTCGAGCTCCCTGTGCGGACGGATTAGGTTTACAAGAAGTGGGAGTACAAACTGACGATAAAGGCCGGGTCTTAGTAGACTCCACTTTTTCGACCAACCTTCCGGGTGTTCGTGCTATTGGAGATTTGATTCCCGGTCCTATGCTTGCTCATAAAGCAGAAGAAGACGGCGTCGCTTGTGCTGAAATTATTGCCGGACAAGCCGGTCATGTTAATTATGACCTGGTCCCAGGTGTTATTTATGTAGACCCAGAGATTGCAAATGTTGGATTAAGTGAAACTCAGGCAAAAGAGAAAAAGATACCGGTCCGAACTGGATCATTTCCTCTTGCTGCAAATGGTCGAGCCCTCGCTACCGGTGCAACTGATGGAATTGTTAAGGTGGTTGCAAATGCTGAAACCGACCGCTTACTCGGGGTGCAAATTGTGGCCCGTAGCGGATCCGAATTAATCGCCTCTGCGGTGGCTCATATGGAATACGGTGGTTCAGCCGAGGATTTAGCCCGTACTATTCATGCCCATCCTACACTTTCAGAGTCTTTAAAAGAAGCGGCTCTTTCTGTGGATGGTCGGGGCTTACACAGCTTTTAAATAACGAATTTCAACTCGTTTATCTTAGTAGTTCGAGGTCGAGCGGTAGGCGGTTCTCTTTTTCGTCTAATGTCCATGCTTCTTCGATTTGGATGAAATAAGTAGATAGATCCTTATCGTTAGCTAACTGATTTTTTTCACTGCTTGAAATTTTCACTCTTTCTAAATTCCCCACCACAATAATCACGGAAGAATTCGCATCCGTAAAACGAAGCTGGTATCCAGGACCGGTTGATAGAGTAGACTTACCCAGCCTGGTCTCACTAAGCCTTATGAATTCAATAGATCGAGTTGATTCCTTAATTACCCGAACTTTGCCCAATGCCTTACCTTTGGTGTTAAACAGATAGGCTGGTCCTTTAATATTAATTAATTTGGATGCACTGGACAATACTTTCTTCTTTGCTTGTTGAGTGCTTGCCGATCGATATAAAGGCATTTCCTTCTGGTCAATTGCAACGGATGAGTTTTTGATTACAGTTTCTTCTAAACTGTCGGTTGTAATTAATGGAGCACTTTCACCTATTAAAAAGGGTGCCTTATTAAGCGGAACTTTGGCCGTGCGTACTTTCTTTTGTTTCGATAAGGTTGGTAAGATTATTTCTCGAGCGTCATCTAACTGCTCAGTCTGCTTCTCATCTTTTTGCACAGAATTTGTTAGCTTATCTTGCTCGATTGTTTTCATTTCGGGGCGAGATTTTGTGGGAATTGGAGAATCAAGTGGGCTGTCTTTGGCGAATTCGGAGAAGGCAAAAGCATCAGCAAGTGAAATCGAATCATTTAACTCCTCATTCATCGCTTCAACTTCGACTTTGGTTCGTTGTGCGAGTTCTTGAATTGCACCCTCCTGAGCCTGGTTTTCGAGCATCAAATCGAATTGAAGGTCTTTTTGTGATTCAATATTATCTACACTTTGTTCTTTGGATTTAAATTGATTCGATGGCACTGTTTTCTCGCGGTCCAAGGCGAGTTCAATAATTGGGGGATTGTCGGGTTCGCTTATCAATACGATAAGAAATGCACAAGCCGCTATTCCTAAGGGAACCCAAAAAAGTAAGTTGACTGGTTTTTTCTTCTCTATGGCGTTCATTTTTTCATTCTCCTCGGATTCATATTTTTCTCCCTTGATTATCGAAAAGATCTTTTCCTTTCGATCTTGGTTCAACCGAAGCTCTTTTTCTTCTAAGTTTGGTAATGGTTCCCTACCGGAATGCCCAACCAATCGTAGAGTATCAGCCAACATTTTTTCCATCTCTTGCAAGCTGGGATTTTCAGAAATCGCATTTCGAACTAAAGTCTTCTCCTCACTGGCGAGTTCATCAAGCAAGTATGAAATAATTTCCTCTTCGCCCACTTTGAAGTCTTCGTTCATTGGAAAAAGCCTTCCGTTTTTAATTCATGGCTTAAGTTTTTTACAATGTGGTGTAATTTATAGCCCACATTACTCACGCTCAACCCGGTGATTTGAGAAATTTCATTGTAACTCTTTTGTTGGTCAAATTTAAGCTGTATGATCTGCACTTCTTCCTTGGGCAAAAGAGAAATTCCATGACGCACTCGATTGAGAGCTTCATTTTTTTCCAAGTTTTTGACCAGAACGCTCTCCACAGAACGATTGATTGAATCAAGGAAATCTAACTGATCCTCATCAGTTGTTCTTTGTAACCGTCCGTTTTTTCTTAAAAATGAAATGCTCAGGTTACGAAGAGTTTTATAAAGCCAAGCTTTGGGTTCGAGAATGGGGTCCTCCTGTTTAAAAAAGCGAAGAAAGGCATCTTGGACTAAATCCTGAGCTTCATCACGATCGTGAACAATTTGAAAGGCATAAATCATTAAAGGTTTTTCTAGTTTTTCAAACCATTCCTTAAGTTGTTTTGCCTTCTCGTCCCTTTTCATTTTAAAGATTGGGATCTGAAAGAACGATGAAGCAAGAATTGGTTTAAATTTTTTTGTTTCACTTAGAAAGACGAGATAAAGTACTATTCCTTAGGAAATTTTTTAAAATGTCGAATTAGTTCTCAAAAAGTTGGCGCATTCTTTGCAATCCGATTCGCAAAGTTTCTTTTGGATCGAGCTTCCACCAAGTTTCATTGAACAGCTCTAAACTTACGGTTCCATCATAGCCCATTTCCTTGAGTGCCTTAATTTCTGCTTTTAAATCGATTTGACCATCCCCAGGCATTACTCGGTCCGGATCAGTCTGAGTACCTGCCGGTTTATGAGGATCTGCATCATCAATGTGGTAATGGCTTATTCGCTCCACTGGTATAGCCCGGAGTTCCGATTCTGTGGATCCACTATTCCAATTATGAAAAGCATCGAGGATTAAAGTGGCGTCTTGATCGTCGGTCACTTGAACAATTTCCCATGCTTTACTTAGAGTATGGACGGATTTGAAAAAACTGATGTATTCAAAAGTGGGTCGAATTCCTTCCTGACGGCCAATTTCGAGTAGTTCCGAATAACGTTCTGGCAAATGCTCAGTCTCGGCTTTTTCTAATGGTGGAGTGGCCACAATAAAGGGTGCACCCAAACGGGCTCCTAGGGCAAAACGCCTGCGTGCTTCATCCAGTACCAGTTGGTGTTCCCATCCTTCCATGTCACCCCATTGTCGCATGGCAATGACCGAGGGTACCATTAAGCCCTGGTCTGCAATCGCTTTTTCAAGATCACTCACTTCCCCCCCGCGTGCCACATATTCCCATACATCATTAAGCCAAAGTTCAATTCCGCCGAACCCCGCCTCCCCCACAAGTCGAATTTTATCCATTAAGGATTGGGGTTTAATCGTACTTGTGTTCAGGCAATAGATCATGATTTGTTAGGATCGGTTCAATATTCAGCTCTAGTTCACGCATTTTATTTGGCAAGGGAATTTCATCCAAGAATTCGTTTTTCAATACAATGCCCAAGTACACCCTGAAGCACGCCGTTAGAGAAAGGCTTATTAGGAGTATGCCCGCCAATTTCTGCAGCCTTGGAAATTTCTTTTAAGGATCGAGGGAAATCACCCGCAAACCAATGGAACCAAATGGCAAAGTAGTCCCTCTGGTTGATTTCTGATAATAAGGGCAGGCAAGCATCAACCCAAAGGGTGTCGACTCGAGAACCTCCCCACCCGTTGGCAAGTACTCCTTTTTGCCAGTCATTTTTTAGTTTTTTGAGACCGAGATTTTTACGATTACTCTTTTGGAAATTCGTACTTATCGGAAGGTTTATCTTGAACGCATCCTCAATCCAATTGGGGTTTGTTTTCCATAAATTACCGTATTGCAGCAATCTCTTTAGGGGATGATTCGCAGGTCTCAGACCTTGAAGTTTCCAGTTTTTTTCTGATTGGAATATTTTTTCGGGATCGAGCTTCTCATTTTTCCATTGATCAATTGGGTATAATTGTCCGATTCGTGCCATTGTTTCCCGGTTCCTTCGATAGCCTAGTACTTCAAGGAAGGATTGGTGAAAGACTTCTTCGTTATTACCTTTCAATAAACGATTTTGGGCATATTTCTTTTTTTGTAACCAACGGGCTTTAGCCAATTCATAATTTTTTTGCTTTACCAGATTGAGATCAATTAAAGAAGAAAAACTGACGGGCTTTTTTGACTCATAGTCCGACAATCTTTCTAGAGCTTGCGATTCCAGGTATTCTTCTAAGCTTTGCCTGAGCTTTGGTAAAAGAACGAGTTGGGGAATCTCTTTTCCCCCCAGCGTTTTACAAATCTTCTTTTTTTCCGTCGGGGGAAAGAGAGTCACATGAAGGACGACCCGGTTATAATTAACATCTTGGTGATGCTGGTGTTTTTCCCAATCCGAGGAATGGAAGTGAATTTCAATTGCCCCTTCGACAGGTAAATCATCAAGGGTCAGAGACGCATTTTTAAAATCAGGCCCCTCCTCGGCCAGATTCCAGACTCCGGGGGAAGAAATAGTCACTCTCTGGCCACATTCTGTGTGTAAATCTATTCGATCGAAGTCTTGATCCGCCCAAATCTGTTGGATCACTTTTTCCTCCACTCGTAACATTCCGTATAATCCGGGAACTTCTTCTACTAATTGATCATCTTTCATAGGTTAGTGATTCTTTTGTTCAAACTCGGGAAATGATAAGGAATTTTTAAGTGGGCCTTTGGCTCCATTCCCTTGGTGTTTTATTTTTAAACGGGTCCGATCAATAGTGCTATCTAGTTTCTTAATCAACTCCTCAATCCTCATCGCCGCGGCACCCGCTTCATAGGCACAGTTTCTAATCAGCCCATCATTGGTAGCCACAATTATCCGTTCGGGGAATTTCGCCGCTAAAAGCATTCTTTCAATCACCCCATCAGCTCCCTGGGCAGAAGACGAATAAATTACGGTGTAGTTTTTATTTTGCCCGTGTTGATAAATTCTACCCTTCCCGCCTCTTCCATCAAAGACAACGGTGAGGAGACTTTCTCCATCCTGGATAGGTTCAACAAATCTGATCAAGCTCTCTCGGGCGAGATTTCGATCTTGTTCAAGTTCTTTGGTTAATTCAGGGATTGCATGCAAGGCATTATTCCCATCGATGATCAGATGTTCTTGCATTTTTAAAAGGTTCGTTAAAAGTAAATACTGCTAACCTCCTCCTCTCTATTTCGCAATTACAATAATATTTTCCTTCTATGAACACTGCTTTTCTATTTCCTGGTCAAGGCTCCCAAACTTCTGGTATGGGCTCAGAATTATTTTCCCAATTTCCAAACATTGTCGAGCAAACTGATGAAATACTTGGTTATTCGATAGTCGAATTATGTCAAAATGAAGATACCACGGATTTAAATTCGACGAACTTTACTCAACCCGCTCTTTATGTGGTCAGTTGCCT
>CAWUUU010000297.1:0-3463 GCA_963924995.1 uncultured Opitutales bacterium | reverse complement strand
ACCCCATCCATTCCCGTCCCATTTATATCCACCAAACCCACCCCCGAGCTTACTTTTCCGAACACCCGATGTACTTGTACCCAAAGTTCCATTGGCATCAATACTTGAAAGAATGGTTGCATCCCCAGATACATTGATCTCCAACGGATTTGCACCGCTTAGAGTAACGCTTGTACCATCTCCAATATTAAGACGATCGAAATCGAATTTGGCCACATTATAGCTAATCGTATTGGAACTGGAATCGGTGTAGGATCGACTCACAATCTGACCGGAACCACCGGCTCCCGAACTGGTACTCCAGGAAGGAGTAGGGCCATCGGTATTAAATGAAATACTACCCGTTGAAGTATCCAGAGCATTTTCCGAGACAAAACTTGCAGTCGAGTCAGCCCAGTCAGTACCCTGTGAGTTCACTCCCTTGATTCGATAGTAATATGTGCTACCCGCAACTAGGTTAGTCCCGTTTGCTTCAAGAAGAGACTGTTCGCTAAAGAAACCCCCATTCGATAACCCATTAATGTTAAAATATCCGTGTTGAGCCGTAGCAAGGGGATTCATCACTACGAAAGAACCGCCTGGAATCTGAACCCATGGACGAATATTCGATCCACCGCCGCCTTCCCAATGTGCTATGGCTAATAAATATTCCTGACCGCCAGTTAAAGCAATGTCGTTGGATGTCCAATTTTGATTAATGTGTGGATTAGAACCATCCATATTCGGATTGAGAAACTCATCTCCATTTGCCCCGTCAGTTACGGAACCACCCTCAAATATGCCATCCTGGTCACGGTCTAACCACATCGCATGACGATCGTCTTTCTGATCCATTTTAAACTTATAATTACCACTACTGGGTGCTTTGAATGTAGTGGTGAACAGAGTCATATAGTTGTCTTCATAACCATTATTATCTGTATCCTTAATCATCCCAGAATTAATAAAATCAGCATCTCCATTAAAGAACATGCCATTTGTACTTGGATTACCTGGTTCGCCTCGCAATTGAACCTCTTGATCATGGCTAACCGAGCGAAGAGCCTCCACATTACGTAAATAGGAATCATTTCGCCAAGTAGACTGGTATCCATAAGCGTTAAACCCATCGATATTAACCTGTTCCTTGTAGTGTTTACCAATTGAAACCTCGTGCTGCCATTCGGCCGGATTTTCACCACCGTCGATATTTCCCCAATACAAAGTGAGATCAACTGCTGCCACTGGATCGGCAAAGGAGGGCGCAGAACTAGCGTAGGTGTGACCACTCGTCAGGCGATTAGTTAATCCCCACTTATGGGCAAGATAGCCTTCAAGTTTTTCGATAGTGTTGCCCGACGGTGCATCCTGATAGATAAGAACCTCGGAAATACGTACTTTGGAGGCAGAGGCAGGAGTACCATAATCTCTACCAGTACCCCCAATCACAAAATCAGCATTCGGGTTGGGAGGAAGCGCACCCGTATCATTAGTTTGGGCGCTCAGTCCGTCAATTCGTCCAACCCTGACTGCACCATTATAAGTCATGGTAAGGATGTGGGTTTGGAGCTTGGTGTAATCTCTGTTAAGATCGTCTGAACCGGAAGTACCCACAACTCTAAAGCGGAAGCGATTTCCACCGCCTCCGTCCCAACTGAAGCACCAACCACCAGTCTGGTGATCCGCATTCCCCATGAGCCTTCTCCAATTTCCTGATCCCCAGTCTTCATAAACAACCAGGACAGTCAATTTTTCCCACTCGTGGAAATCCGTACGTCCATTGGCAAGAAGTAAATAATCATTCGAACCGTCGAACTGAACGGTGGGTTTGCTGTTCATCCCCGCGGAATAATACTTCGGCTTGTAATTGTTGTTATTTTGATAGACCACCGCATGGTGCCCAGTGCCACTCTTGTCCGCCCAATAGCCAATTTGTTGATTATTTGAGGGAGTACCCGTTGCCCCTGCTGAGGTGCCTTGGTCCATCGTTGCAGTTGCATTCGCATCAAGCCAAAGTTTTAGATTTGGATAACGATCTGCAGTAAAGGCACCTTCCCCTTGTGCAATCGTGCCTGTACCCGTACTGGAGACTCCTCCCTTAAAGGTGATCGAAGTACCTGTGGCATTAAGCACCGAACCGTTATTGACCACGGGCAAATTCGAAGCACTGGTATTAAACGAGATGGTATTAGATGCCCAAACCCCGTCAGGAGAGGCTGAATTGTAGGCCCGTGCACGATAGCGATAAGTGGTGCTGGGGATCAAGTCACCTAAAACTTCACCAAAAGTACCAAACCCTTTTTTCCCAGCTTCTTTCACATAAGACCAGGAAGAAGCGGTGGTTCCACCATCTGTTGTGCCATAATAAATCCGCACAAGAGGAGCGTCGCCACCAGAATTAGTTACATTTCCATCAAAAGATGCTTTAGTTGCCTCAATCGAACTGGCCGCCAAAGTGGTGATGGTTGGAGCAATCGCGTTTACTGTAAGGGTAAGGATAACCTGTTCGCGATCCCCGGGGTTTTCCGGTGGAAAGATCGAGCCCAATTGATCGGGCGAAGAATCAGAATCGGTCAGGGCGCCATCGTCGTCCGAGTAAGCCACAATCAAAGAGACCGGATAGCTACCAGCAGTTGTTGGCGTACCGGTTACTTGTCCATTACCCGGATTAAACTGCAAGCCACCCGGTAAATTGAGAATGGTGTAACTCGATGGGCTCCCCACCGCACTGGTGTTGTAAGTAAAGGAAGAACCCACCGTGGCAGTAACAAATAGAGGAGAAGTTACAATCCGCGGACCAGTTACCGAACCACGGGTTACGAAATTAGAACTCGATTTTTGGTTATCATAAGACGCCTTGATCCAAACACTTGAACGCCCAACCGAAGAGATTCGAGCTTCGTCCATTGATCCATTCAATCGACGGTTGGAGTGGTCATTGCCCAAGCGAACATCAAGGTAGTCTCCAGTGGCGGGGAGGTTGGTGGAAGACTGGGCATATCCCGTTTCAACGCCGTCGATGTAGAATTTAATACTGTTTAAATTAGTTGCATTTTCGGGGAATACTGCGGCCACATGGCGCCATGCATTGTTATTCATCGCAGAATTTGATTCTCGTCCTCCACCATTCAGTTCAACCCGAAGGTTTCCACTTCCCTGGTTTCTCCAAATCCATTTTGCGTTCACCGCATCCTGCCCCCAGGACATCAACGCTTTTTCAGTACTGCTGGTTTTTACCCAGGTTTCCGTGGTTCGGGCAGCTGCACCGGTAATGCCCTTATATCCAATGGCTTCCAATTGATCATTTGAGCCATCGAGCACAATGCCATTTCCGACCTGTCCAGTTCCAGTAGTGGCACCACCTTCCGCGGTGAGGTGGCGATTATTGCTACTTGAGTCAGTGGTTAACACACCAGACATATTTTGGAAGTGCCACGCCGCTTGGTATCCATTTGACCAGGTTGAACCATCAAAAACATAAGCC
>CAWUUU010000296.1:0-23744 GCA_963924995.1 uncultured Opitutales bacterium | reverse complement strand
ACTCTTGAAAACCACGAGAGATTGGGGTCCAAAGAACCAGAACAAAACAAATTTAAAAGCCGAGGGTTGCTTATCAGATCACCCATGGGTCTTGTGTGAGCTCGAAATCCCTACTAACACGAGTGCCAAATAGCATGAAGTTTTATTCACCCTAAAAAATTTACCATTTTTTATAATCTAAGGGAACTAAACTAGCACCAATCTCGGAACGAACACGCAATGAGGAAGACACTACGCATAATGACTACTATAGGAATGCTGTCCGCGGTTGGGCTGGCATTTGTAACTCCCCTGCACTCAGAACCCCAAAAGCTCGGCGAGGAGTCAAGCGTGAGGGTCATGACCTACAATATTTATCGGGGGGGAGAGATGCGTGGGCAAAAATTATCCCAAGCTGCCAAGGTCATTCAGGAAGCTAAGGCTGATATTGTCGGCATTCAGGAACCAAGGAGCCCAAAAGGATTTACTACGGAGAAATTGGCCAATTTACTGGGTTGGAATCACTCTGCGAACATTAGAAAAGGGATCATCTTAACACCTTATGAAATTGTCGAGAACTTCGACGATGGCATCAAAGTCAAACTACCTACGGGCCAGGAAGCTTATGTATTCAGCCTGCACTTACCATCAAATCCCTATCAACCTTACCAGCTTTTGAGCATCCAACCAAAGTGGTATAAACACAGGAATACCACCTTCATCAAGACCGAGGCCGAAGCGATTGAAGCAGCTAAAAAGGCCCGTGGAGGGGAAATCTCAACGCTTCTCAAGCAAATACGCAATCTTCCCGACAAAGAAGCCCCTGTTTTTGTGGTCGGTGATTTCAACGAACCCTCACACCTCGACTGGACCGAAGCCGCGGCCAAAGCCGGGCGTCACCCAATGAAGGTGGCATACCCGAATTCTCTGACTATGGTCAAAGCGGGCTTTAGAGATTCTTACCGCAGTATCTATCCCGACGAAATGAAGAATCCGGGCTTCACCTGGTCGCCCGCTTATAAATTTGATGACCCCACGACTCACCACGATCGCATTGATTTTGTTTACTTCAAAGGCAAAGGCGTAAAATTGACCGACGCAAAAATCGTTGGCGAAAACCAAGAGAATGCTGACATCGTCGTTTCTCCTTATCCCTCTGACCACCGCTCAGTAGTTGCGACCTTCGCACTAAGCAATGAAGCAAGCTCAGAGAAGGCAAATGCCTCAAAAGCAAAGGAAATTAGATACAAAAGCTCTGCAGATCAATCCGAGCAGCCTGCCATGTTTTATGATCCCTCATCAAAAATACCTGTACCTCTTGTTGTTGCTCTTCATACCTGGTCTGGTGACTACAAGCAGAAATACCACAAAGCGATTGAGGAATGGTGCATCAAGCATGGGTGGGCGTATATCCATCCTGACTTTCGGGGACCCAATAATCGGCCTGAAGCTACCGGATCAAAATTGGTTGTTGCAGATATTGTAAGCGCCGTGGATTACGCAAAGAAAACTACCCAAATCGATAGTTCTGCCATCTATCTTGTCGGCACTTCTGGTGGCGGCTACACGGCTTTGGTCATGGCTGGACACCATCCTGAGATATGGGCTGGGGTTTCGGCTTGGGTTCCCATATCGGACTTGGCGGCCTGGCATGCCCAGGGAAAGCATGTCGAGGCCTTGGAGAAATCATGCGGAGGTGCACCAGGGGATAACCCTACGGTTGACGCTGAGTATGCAAAGCGATCACCCTTAACTTATCTAAGGAATGCCAAGGGAACCACACTGCATCTCCACGCAGGAATTAAGGAGAAAATCGTTCCCATTAACCATTCACTTCTTGCGTTCAACGAGGTAGCGGCAGCGAAAGACCAGTTATCCGAAGAGGATATTCGTTTCTTTGTTGAAAAGAAAAAAGTCCCGCCGAATCTGCAAGCCAAACTCTCAGACCCAAGCTACGGTAAGAAGCGCCCCCTGTTCCGAAGGGAGTCGGGCAATGCGACTGTAACCATTTTTGATGGTGGCCATGAACTCGTAGCCACCGCAGCCATCGCTTGGATCCAACAAGTTCACAATGTTCCACCGGATAAACAAATTCAAAAACCAAAGAAATAAGAACAATTTAACAAATACAATCGTGATACATAAAGGACTAATAACAGGAGTGATTCTTTTATTAAGCATCGGCAGCACTTTCGCTGATGAAGGTGCGAAGCCAATCAAGAAAGCGACTAGTCAACGGACAGCAGCCAACGGCTTCGGCATTGTGCCAATGCCCTACGAAATAAAAGCAGGTGAAGGAACCCCCTTTGTTATTACCGAAGAGACCGTTCTCGTCGCACAGGACGAAGAGGCAAAAAAGTGTGCTGCCTTTTTACTGGGACGACTCCAGAAAAGCACAGGTCTGAAGCTTAAAACGGAAGCAACCGCAGGAGGCAAGCGCATTGTCTTAACCGTGAAGGATGACGCTCACGCATTCACCCAAAACGATGCCTACAGCTTCGTAAGCAACGCCGAAACCATCACCATTTCCGCGAAAACTGGTCGTGGGCTATTCTACGGGGTGCAGTCTCTACTCCAGCTACTACCGCCCTCCGTCTATGGCGATAAAGTGCAGGCAGGACTAGAGCTAAAAGTCCCAGCTCTCAGCATCAACGACAAGCCATCCATGGAACGCATGCGCGGACTACATGTGGATGTTTCTCGTCATTTCCGAACTAAGGATGAGATGTTCAAAATCATCGACAGCATGGCAATGCATAAACTCAACACCATGCACTTCCACTTGACAGACACTCAAGGATGGCGCGTGGAGATCAAGGCTTTTCCCAAGCTGACCACCATCGGAGCAATCGGTAATAAAACTGATGCGAACGCACCTGCTAAATTCTTCAATCAGGAAGAGATTAAGGAGATCGTCGCCTATGCTAATAGCCGATATGTTACGATTTTCCCTGAGATTGATATGCCCGGTCATATGGGTGCGGCGATCCGTGCTTATCCTGAATTGAACCACCCGAAGGATGTGAAAGATAAGAAATACGCAATCAGAGGCGATGCCATGGGGCGTGATTTCGCAAAAAAGGTACTGACCGAGATCAACGATCTGTTTGACTCAAAGTACATCCACATCGGCTTTGATGAAGTAAATTATGGAGCCAAAACAGAACTCTACACCGACCCCGAGCTACTGGATTTTGCCAACGATATTACCACCTTTATCAAGGATGATCTAAAAAAGACGCCGATTGTTTGGGATGATCTTTTTATGAACGGATTTGATGACAAAGACACCGTGGTGCAGTGGTGGAGATACGGTAAAAACTACTGGTGGAAGAGAATGCCTAGCACCGTCGATGAGGCTCTGAATAAAAAGCAACAACCCTTCATTCTTTCTCCTGCCTATTGGACTTATTTCGACATGAAGAATCTCAGGGGTGGATGGGCTAAGCCACTTTCGCCTGCTCAAGTCTACAACTGGGATCCCTTTGGCGACATGCTCGGCAAAACGGAACATACCCGCGAACTCGCACTCGGAGCGATTGCCTGTACCTGGAGTGAAAAAATCCCGACGATGAAGATTTTCGGCGACCGAACCTATCCCCGTCTAGCCAGCTTTTCCGAGCGCATCTGGCGCGGCGGCAAAGAGGAAGCCTCCAACATTCTCAGCTGGCCCGACTACCGAGATCAGGTACTCATTCCATTCCAATTGAAGCGCTATGATGCCCTCGGACTGCATTACTGGAGCAAGGACAACCCCAAGCTGATGCTGGATTTGCCAGACGCTCGCAAGCAACTTAAAGAGTCAGTTAATCCCAAAAAGACTAAGAATTGAACTACAACCAAGGTAAATGACTCCAGTCGAATCTATCGAAAACGAAGAAAAAAGAGTCAGGGAATGGTAAACCTTTACATTGCTTCACAATAAAAACAGAAAATCATGAACCCAATACAAGCAACCATCACTCTAACCGCACTGGATTGGTCCTTTATTATTGGATTCTTTATCATCGCTCTAGCAATCGGCCTCTACACCTCCAGACAGGCTGGAAAAAGTGAGGCTGATTTCTTCCTTGGCGGACGTAGCATGCCGTGGTGGTTGCTTGGTTTTTCAATGGTTGCCACCACCTTTGCCACGGACACTCCGAACCTTGTGACCGGACTAGTGCGCGAGAATGGAGTATCTGCTAACTGGGTGTGGTGGGCTTTTCTACTCACGGGCATGCTCACCGTTTTTGTCTTCTCAAAGATCTGGCGTCGCTCCAACCTCACCACAGATGTCGAATTCTATGAGATGCGCTACTCGGGCAAGGAAGCAGCATTTTTGCGTTGGTTCCGTTCAATCTATCTAGGTGTCTTTCTCAATGTCATGATCATGGCAAATGTCTCTCTAGCAGCCATTAAGATCGGCGGCATCATGCTCGGTCTGCAACCTTGGGAATGTATAGTCTATGCGGCGGCAGTTACAGTGGTTTTCAGTTCCCTGGGCGGACTCAAAGGAGTCTTATTCACGGATCTTCTACTCTTCGTCGTCGCTATGGTCGGAGCGGTGGGGGCTGCCTATTTTGCACTCGGCCATGAGGCGATCGGCGGTCTGAGTGGCTTGATGGAGACCTTCAACTCTGATCCCGAACTGTCGGGGAAACTCAACTTCATTCCAGAAGCGGGGACAGATGCTTTTGTCCCCTTTTTACTCATCCCTCTCCTTGTCGGTTGGTGGTCCACCTGGTTCCCCGGAGCAGAGCCTGGCGGGGGTGGCTATCTTGCCCAGCGTATGTTAGCGGCGAAAAATGAGAGACATGCCGTTGGCGCTACCCTACTCTTCAATGTCTGTCATTATGCACTGCGCCCCTGGCCGTGGATCATCGTTGCCCTATGCTCTCTGATCGTCTTTCCGGATATCGAATCCATCAAAGCAGCCTTTCCGAATGCAGAAAATGTCGACAACGATTCCGCCTATTCCGCAATGCTCACCTTTCTTCCTGCAGGCTGGATGGGTCTCGTATTGACCTCGTTGGTGGCCGCTTACATGTCCACCATCTCCACGCACCTAAACTGGGGATCATCGTATGTCGTGAACGACGTCTATCGCCGCTTCCTCAAGCCTGAAGCTACGCAAAGAGAACTCGTTTGGGTCGGCAGACTGTCCACTGTAGTCCTAATGATTATGGCGGGCATTGTCGCACTCAACATGGAGTCCGCTCAGAAAAACTTCGATCTGTTATTGAAGATAGGAGCTGGCACGGGCTCGATCTATATCCTGCGCTGGTTTTGGTGGCGCGTAAATGCCTACAGTGAAATCGCTGGTATGCTCATCGCTACGCTCAATGCCTTTCTTTTTTGGAAGTTTGATGACTTTGGTCTCAGTGGCTCTATGCCAATGGTTGCCAGTGTGGGTATCACCACGATCGGCTGGATCCTTATGACTCTCATCACCCGTCCTACCGACACCGCAACCCTCCGTGCTTTTGCCAAGCAAACGAATCCTGGTGGCCCAGGATGGCAGAAAGTTTACCGCGACGCAGAAGCCGAGGGCCAACCAATCGCCTTCCTTTACCGCGAATCTAACATTCAACGCGGACTCATCTGCATGATGTTTGCTTGTGCGGCGGTTTATGCCTTTCTCTTCGGGACAGGATACTACCTCTATGGTCAGTTCATGGCAGCATCGATCTGTTTAGCCGTTACCATCATCAGCTCAGTTTTAGTCTATAAACTTTGGTTTTGTTCAGACGAAAAATAAAAAAATCATTACTAATTTCTTGTGCTATCGACACTAAGACAAATCATCCATCAGAAGGAGTAATATGAAAACAATTACACAACGTCGCTTTACCAAAATGGCAGCAGCCTCAATTCCTGTAGTCGTTGGAGGTCAGTTATTCGCCGCCAAGAAAAACCCACCACGGCCGCATTGATTTTGTGTACTACAAAGGCAAATGCGTAAAAGTGACCGAGGTAAAGATATCGGGTGCATACTAAGATAACTCCGACATTGTGGTTACCCAACATCCCTCTAACCACCGTGCCGTGATTACTGTTAGAGAAACTGAGGGCACTTACAAATCCGGTACAGGTAACGGCAAATAGCCACACCTAACCCAAAATTCTTAACCAAAATAATAACATCAAAAATCTGCAGGAAATTTTCATGAACATTAGCTTATGAAAGCATATGTTCACAAAGATGGTGTGAACTTGGGTCCCTACCCGGTTTCTCAACTTAAAAAATACCTCGAGGCGAAGAATTTCACGGGAGATGATTTGGCCTGTTGTGACGGAGTCAATTGGATCAAATTATCTCAAGTTCCCGGAATCGCGGAAACTCTCGTACCCAAGAAGGAACAGTCAACACTCAATGTATATGTTCACAAAGATAGTGTTAATTTGGGTCCCTACTCGCTTTCTCAACTTAAAAAACACCTCGATGCAAAGAATTTTACAGGAGATGATTTAGCCTGTTGCGACGGGGTCAATTGGATCAAATTATCTCAGGTTCCCGGAATCTCGGAAACTCTCGTATCCAAGAAGGAACAGTCAACACTGAAGACTCAGAAACTTGACAAAGTGCAAACCTTGCAAGAGGAGCCAGGCTCTTTCAAAGAAACTGCCAGACCTGCTTACAAAACTCACAAGAAAACATTTATTATTTCCGGTGCTGTTCTTGTTTCAATTGGCCTGATAACTTTTTTTGTACAGTTCTTCTTGGGGGACGGACAAGATATTTCATTGAATGGACCACCTCCTAATCAAGGTTCAAAACTAGTCCATGTAAGCAGCACAAAAGCCGTTCATCTGGACCCTGATATACTAAACAGCTTCCTCTCCAGTCATTGCACCAAGTGCCATGGCCCTCATAAACAGAAGGGAGAAACCAGACTGGATACTCTTGCGCTCAACATATCCAATAGCGACATGGCTCAACATTGGCAGGATGTGCTCGATGTTCTTAACCTTGGTGAAATGCCACCAGAAGAAGAAAAACAACCAAACAAAGATGAACTCCAAGCCGTCATAAAACTCCTCACCGACGCACTGGATACATCAAAAAAACGCCTCTCTGAAGACGGAGGAAATATTGCACTACGCAGAATCAACCGACGTGAATACCGGCACACCATTCATCAATTATTGGGAATGCGTATCGGAATACGTGTCGGAAAATCCATTCTTCCAGAAAACTCTATCACAGAAGGATACGATACCATAGGCCAAGACCAACAATTCTCCAGCCATCACTTTGACAATTATTTTGAAGCGGGTAAATCTATCGCCACGGCTGCCCTTTATTGGGTGGATAGAGAAAAAAATGATGCAAAGTCGCATACATACCAGGCAGAAATCCAACATAAACATTTGCGTAAAAAACGCGATAATTTGAGCAAATATCTCGATTTTGCAAAAGAGAGAGGCGGGTACATAGACAGACGTAAAAAAAATATGCATGCCTCAATAGTCAATTACCTCAATATTCCATATAATGATAAAGGCGTATTTCTACTTGAATCGAGTAAATATCCGGGGCTAGAAAGTTTCCGATTCATGGTAGACCCAAGAGCGACCTATAAATTTAAAGTCAAAGCAGGGCTCGTAGCTGAGCCACCCGCCATTAGGAGTTTTTTAAAGGTCAGTATTGGAAATATAACCATCGGTTACCTCAAAGTATCAGGCTCGCTGGATTCACCAGTAGAAACTCAAACTCTGGAATACCAACCGCTGCTCGTTCCTACCACCACCTCCACCAGATATAATGTACATGAAAATAAAGCAGGCAGTGCGATCGCAGATTATCTGGAGAAACTAGGAGTGAGCGAAAAGAAGGCCGCTATTTGGGTAGATACCACAACAGTCGAAGGCCCGTTCTATAAGGATCCCTCAGCCATCGAAACCATCTATAAACAAACGATTGCCACCGTAGATACAGACAAAGGTGATCAAGAGTTGGACTTGCAAGTCAAACAGTTTTTGAAAACATTCATGTATAAGGCATTTCGAGGTAAAGGTGCCGCACCAGGATACCAGGACCGGGTTTTTAAAATATACGGCCTCGAACGTGACCAGGGGAAAGCGATCAAAGAGGCTTTGATTACGCCTTTGGCCATGATACTTAGCTCTCCTAGTTTCCTGTACCTCATGGAAGACGCCCCTGCTAGCAAGGAAGGTACCGTCAATGAGATGGAGTTCGCCAACCGAATCTCACATTTCCTCTGGAGCCGACCCGCATCAGATCAATTCCTTGCAGACGCAAAAGCCGGTAAACTGAAAGATGATCAACTGCTAAGAAAACAAATCGACAGTATGCTCAAACACAAAAACAGCTTTGCTCTCTCTGAGGGTTTCTTTAGTCAATGGGTCGATTTGAAGCGATTTGATGACGTCGGCATTGATGAAAGTATCCACATCAAATTCAACAAAGGAATACAGGATTCTTCCAAACTCGAAGTGCAGCACTTTTTCCACACTCTGGTAAAGGAAAACATGAGCCTCGCTCATTTGATCGACTCAGACTTTGTAGTTATTAATGACCTTTTAGCCTTACATTACGGGCTCGAAATGCCTAATAATGGAGAAGGTTTCCAAAAAGTTAATCTCCCCGCTGACTCGCAGCGTGGAGGACTGCTCGGGACCGTTGCCTTCCTCACCATGGGCTCCAATGGCGAACGCTCCTCCCCCATTATCCGTGGTGCACTCATTCAGGACAAATTCTTCAACAGAAAACCTCCTCCGCCTCCACCCAACGTCCCTGAGTTGGAAAATGCCAGTAAAGAACCCCTGCCCGTAAAAGAAGCCATTGAGCTTCACCGACAAAAGGTCCAATGCGCCTCCTGTCACAGTAGCTTCGACCCTTTAGGCTTGGGTTTAGAAAACTTTGATCTCATCGGACTCTGGCGCGACCAGGAAACGATAAGAGATATCGAATCACAGGATGGGACTCCAAAAGATACAAAACAAACCCTCATCCCAGTGAGAGCTGAAGGTGTATTCCCTAACAAGAAACCATTCCATAACTTGGACGAATTTCGCTCCGGGCTGATGGCACACAAGCACCTTCTGGCTCGCTCTATCACGGAAGGCCTTTTATCTTATGGATTGGGTAGGCACATCGAATTTGCCGATCAGCAAGCACTCGATGAAATCTGCAAAGAGGCCAACCAAAACAATCAACAAATCGGAGATATCATCTACTACATCATAAGCCACCCCTTATTCAGAAGAGCAGACCGGGCGGAAAACACAGCACTTTCAAAAATCTAACCATACGAAACCATGAGCCTTCACCTATACAATCGCCGCACTGTCCTCAAAGCAGGCTTAACCACTTTAGCTTTACCATTCATGGAGTCCCTCAGTATGGCCAAAGTCGCCACCAAGGTCTCGCCAAAACGCTTCCTGTTTATAGGGCACGGTTTTGGATTCACTAGTGGCAACAGTTTTTTCCCCACCAAAGCAGGGAAGTTCTCAAATATAGGACTCACTTCAAGTCTAAAGCCGTTGGACCGGCACAAAGATGACATCACAATGGTCTCCAACCTCACCAATCTGGGAGCCCGAAATCCTCACGCAGGAAGCACCACCTACCTCACTGGCGCGGATGTGGGAGGCACGAGAGGCAGGAAATTTATTAATTCCGTCTCACTGGACCAAGTTATCGCAGAAAAGATCGGTCAGGATACCCGCTTCTCAAGTATTTCACTCACCGGTGATGGGGGTGGACACGGGCCGGGACTCTCACTCTCCTGGTCGGACAAAGGACACGCTATCCCAGGTTACAAAAATCCTCTCGCTCTCTATCATGAACTCTTCGGTCAAAGCAAAGAAACTCACGCGGAGCGGGAATACCGCCTCTCCCAAAAACGCAGCATCCTTGATGGAGTTGTCGAAGACCTGAAGTTCTCTAAAAGGAAACTCAGCAAAACCGATCAAGATAAACTGGAAGACTACCTCCAATCAATTCGTCAGATCGAACAAAGTATTAGCCGTGAGGTGGAATGGGCGGAAACCCCAAAACCAAAGGCTCCACTCAGCCCACCAACAGGCGAAATGGACGGTATCGAATCCCTTAAGACCTTCCAGCGGCTCATCTTGGCAGCCTTTCAAACCGATTCAACGAGAGTCGTGAGCTATAGACAACCAGTAGAGAGCTTACTCCAAAGCTGGGGAATTGGTATCGGATCGCACCCGCTATCACACAACAACCTGAGCCGAGACCGTAAGGAAAAGGCCAAATTAAAAGACTTTAAATCCATGGAACTATTCGCGGGTCTTATCGACCTGTTTAAAAATACTCAGGATGTGAATGGTCAAAGCCTGTTTGACACCACCCTCATTAGCTATGGCACAAACATTCGCACCGGTCACGGTCTCAGGGGGTGTCCATCCATCTATACTGGTGGTGGTGCCGCAAAGCTCAAAAAAGGAGAGCACATCATCCTGCAAGAGAAAGACACCCCACTCGCAAATTACTGGCTGACTCTTTGCCAACAATCAGGTGTAAAGATGGATAGCTTCAGCCATAGCACTGGAACGATTAACGAGTTGATTCGCTCTTAATTCAAATTAATCGCAATGGCCTTCAGCTTACCCTGTTCAAAGCTCAAGACATTAAAAAACAAGGGCGAACAAAGCAAAGACTACAATCCCCTTTTTAGTCAAAATATCGTCTTTCATCATTACCCTCACTGACACCATCACCAAAGGTAAGAAAGTGGAAACAGCTCAGCACCGGAACTACAGTTAAAGAAAATAAGTTCGTCAAATTTTAATATAAAACAAAAAATATGATAAACAGGATCTTCAAAAAAGCTCTTTATGCTGCACTGGCATGCTTGGCCGTACAAACCTCGGCAACTTCAAGTTACCCTAACATCGTGCTCATTATGTGCGATGACCTTGGCTACGGAGATGTCTCGTTTCTTAACGCGGAATCGAAAGTAAAAACACCGCACATGGACGCCCTAGCTGAGGCAGGTGTCTGGGCTACGGATGCCCACTCACCCAGTACGGTGTGCAGCCCTAGTCGCTATGCCATGCTGACAGGCCGTTATTCGTGGCGCAGAAAAATTGGGCGTCTAAACCCGTGGAAAGAATCTGCCATTGATCAAGATCGCGTTACGCTGCCAAAAATCCTAAAAGGTAAGGGCTATTTCACCGCTTGTGTCGGTAAGTGGCACCTCGGCTTTGACTGGCCATGGAAGGGGGGCAAAAAACCGCCAACTTCGGTCATCGGCAAAGGCACTAGCATGGCGACCTGTGATATGTTTGACTGGAGCAAACCGATCAAGGGTGGGCCATTGGGGGCAGGGTTTGACTATTATTTTGGTGATGATGTGCCCAACATGCCGCCCTATGCCTTCATCGAAAATGACCGTCTGACCTGTGAACCAGTAGATGTGGACGGCCGCACTTTGATGAAGCAGCAAGCCATGCAGGGCGGCTATATTCACGGCGTCGGCCCCGGTGAAAAGGATTGGCAACTCGACAAGGTCATGCCAGCTATCACAGCCAAAGCGGTCAAAACCATTCAAACACAGAGCCAAAATTCTGAACCATTTTTCTTGTTGTTTGCTACCACCTCACCGCATTCGCCGATTGTTGCAAAGGAGAAGTTCAAGGGGAGCAGCAAGGCGGGGCCTTACGGGGATTATATTGTCCAGACAGATGATTCCGTCGGGCAGATTGTAGCCGCATTAAAGGCCGCGGGGATTTATGAGGACACTCTCTTGATTGTTTCCAGTGATAATGGACCGGCCCCATTCATGCGGGACTTGATTCGAAAGCATCAGCACAACCCCTCCGGATCGCTGCGCGGATTGAAGCGGGATTTGCTTGAAGGCGGACACCGGGTTCCCTTTATCGTTACTTGGCCAAAGGGCGGCATCGATGGTGGTCGGCGGATCGACGCAATGGTTTCGCAAACCGACTTATTTGCTACGATTGCGGAAATTGTTGATACACCACTGGAAGAAGGTGTAGCAGAAGACAGCCTGGATATCCTTCCCTCACTTCGTTCGAATGAGCCGGTGCGCAAGGAGTTGGTCTACCACGCGGCCAACGGCACATTGGGACTGCGGCAAGGAGACTGGGCTTATTTGCGCCCGCACGGCATTACACCAGAGCCTGTATGGTTCCAAGAACTTTGGAAAGGCGATTCACTCGATGGCCCTGCCCTGATGTTCAACCTCTCCGCTGATCTGGCTCAAAAGAAAAATCTACAGGACAAGTATCCAGTGCGAGTAAAGCAGATGGAGCAAAGGCTTGCTCAAATCGAGAAGGGCCAATCTTCGCGCTAAACCGCGCAAGCGAACACAGTCGTTGGACATAAAATACTGTAATATTTTTTAACCACGGTTAGCGTGGATAAAATACTTTCTCTATACCCCATTAACCTCAAGCGATGACTCCTTGAATATGTTCATTAAAATCAAATCATTATCAGGCTTTTTCGCACTGATGGCCTTCGTGCTTCTGTCGGCACCCGTATCTTAACAGACCCCTATGCCAAGGAATCGCATGTCTGCATGCAATTGGTGCTGTAGCTTGAGAAATAGTCGACTTGCCGGAAGCTAAAATTTGGATTACTAACAAACGAGTGGATCGTATCCGCTGTAGCGGCTCCGATAACGCTCAGGATTCGGAGGGAAAAATGAAAACACAGCACAAAATAACTTCAAAAATTATGGCATCATGTTTCTTCATAAGTACCATTGTTGTAATTTCGACCTTATTGATAACAACCCCCATATACGCTCAGGCAGGTTGTACCGATATGGAGAAGCATGAAAACAAAAAACCGCAATAATCGGCTCTCTGCCATGGCGGCCGTTTTGTGCCCTAGCCTAGTTGCGGCGGCCTCGGCCGAGTCAACGAAGTGCTACACTCAGACGCACTTAACCGGACGCATAAAACAGGCATTATAAAATAAAAGTAGAGAAAAAAGATCTTTAACTTAGAAGCCCAAGACTTCCGAATTGGTCAAAAAACAACTAGTGCCTTGCGGACAACCTTTCCTTCAATATCACGAATTTCCATGCTTACTCGAGGTGAGGACTTCGACCAATCGATTTTAAGTACGCCAAAGTTTTCCCTGAAATAGCGGTCGCCTATACGGTGAATGTTTTCTTCTTTACCAGGTTGCTCCCTTTGATTCATGGCACTGGAGGTGACATCAAAGAGGGGGTATGAAAGGGCTCCTTCAAGCTTGGATATCTCGGCGGAATGTCGATCACCGCTAAGAAGGATCACTCCGTTGGCCTTAGTTTTCTTAAGTAAATCAAGAAAGCGCTGACGTTCTTTGGGAAAGTTTCCCCAACTTTCCCAACCATGGGTAGTCGAAACTACTTGAATACTGGTTGCAATGATACGGATTTCAGATGGCTCAAGAAGTGTTTTCTCCAACCACTCCCACTGGGCTTCTCCAAGGATTTCAGCCTTGTCCGATTCATTCGGTCCATAAGGGCCTTTTCCCTTTTCTCTTTTGGGCGCTCGTTTCAGCGGAGTGCGGAAATATCGGGTATCCAGAAGAATGAACTGAACGCGTTTCCCTTTCGGTCCAATAGTTTGTTTATCATAAATGCCCATAGTTTTACGGCGAACGGAATCCTTGGGCTCGCCAAGGAAATCGAGGAAGAGTTGCTGAGACTCGACTTTCTTCGGGTATTCGATCCCGGCATCATTTTCGCCGTAGTCGTGGTCATCCCATGTCCCAAGGAGACGACAGCGTGCCCGCAGTTTGCTGAAACCTGGCACCGCGGCAAGGGTATCCCATTTGCCCTTTAGCTTCTTCATATCGCGAGTATCTCCATAGATATTGTCTCCAAGGAGAACGAAAATATCAGGATTCGCCGCGTTGACACTCTCCCAAATTGGCTGTGGACGAGTTTCCTTAAGGCAAGATCCAAAAGCGATTAAGCGAAGCGGTTGTTCAGCTTGGGTAATGGTTATCGAAAAGAGCACTCCAACCAGCAAAATGAGGCGAGGGAGGAATTTGAGGTTCATCACAAAGAGCTTCAAGTGCTGATTGGCTAAATTGATATAATACTTCCAATGAGTACTCCTTTGAAGAAATAGGTAGGTTTCAATGTACCAAGCAGCTGGTTCACCATCAGTCTTTCGGTTTTTATCTTGGTAAATTTTCATAGTATCGCTAGTTGCCCCTTCATAGGAGTGAATTACTGATAATCTCTGATAAAATTAAAGTCGATAAAAAGTAACCTTCAAAGATGAGAAACTTATTTCTAACCTAATTTTTTAAATATCGAAAAATGGTACACCCGGCAGGGGTCGAACCTGCAACCTCCTGGTCCGTAGCCAGGCACTCTATCCAATTGAGCTACGGGTGCACTTTAAAAAAGTTACATTATTAGGATAAAACGAGCAGGCAAGCTTAAAGCCTTGATCAAGAGTTTAAACCCGTTTGAAAACGAGCGATGCGTTGTGCCCACCAAAACCAGAATTATTACTCATCGCAACATTCACTTCAAGGTCGCGAGATTCATTAGGAATATAATCTAAATCACAATCTGGGTCAGGGTTTTCTAAATTGATGGTTGGAGGAACTACATTATCTTCAATCGTTTTACAAACTGCAGCCGCTTCAATCGCACCTGCGGCACCAAGAAGATGCCCAGTCATGGATTTTGTGGAACTCACACATAAGCCATTTTTTGCATAGTTTCCAAAAACATTCTTCAACGCCACGGTTTCAGACCGATCATTATAAGGAGTCGAAGTTCCATGTGCATTCACATAGTTCACTTGTTCTTTAGGAATTTTTGCTTCGGCCAATGCTTGATTCATACAGGAGGTCAAAGCCTTACTCTCCACATCTGGTGTGGTTACATGAAAGGCATCACAGGTTGCAGAATATCCAACAATCTCTGCATAAATTCGAGCTCCTCTTTTTACTGCATGGTCTTTAGTTTCCAAAACTAAAACGCCCGCACCTTCTCCCATCACAAAACCATCTCGTAGAGCATCAAAAGGACGAGAAGCTCTGGATGGTTCGCTATTAAATTTTGTACTCATCGCTTTCATCGAAGAAAACCCGGCAAAGCCAATTCGAGTAACTGCGGCTTCACTTCCACCAGCAAAAATTACATCGGCTAATCCACGCTGCATCATGTGATAGGCTTCCCCTATCGCATGGGAACCTGATGCACAGGCACTGACCACAGAAAAATTGGGCCCTTGTGCACCAAGATCGATTGCGATCACTCCACCGGCAATATTGGCAATCAGTGAGGGAATCATAAACGGAGAAACTCTCCGAGGTCCCCGTTCGATCAGAATGGTCATTTGCTTTTCGATGGTCTCCATTCCACCGATACCCGACCCGATTAGAACTCCTGTTCTGTCTGGGACAATGGCATCTTTGGAAAGATTGGCATCTGCTAATGCATAACGCGAAGCGGCCAGTGCTAAATGAGTGTAACGATCATTTCGACGGATTTCCTTGGGATCCATGAAGTCTTCGGCATTAAAATTCGTTACCTCCGAGGCAACTTGGCTGGCAATATCCCCAGCTTCAAAACGAGTTACCGCAGTGATTCCAGATTTCCCTGCTTTTAAGGAATTCCAAAATTCATCAATTCCATTTCCAAGGGATGAAACAACACCAACACCTGTGACGACTACCTGATTCATGGCCATTATATATTAGGCGAGCGACTTGTTACAAACCTCGCCATGTGAAAAAGAATTAGGAGGATAGATTCTTCTCTACATATTCAATTACAGAACCAACAGATTGAAGCTTTTCTGCCGCTTCCTCAGGGATTTCTGTACCGAACTCTTCTTCAAGAGCCATCACTAATTCAACTTGATCAAGTGAGTCTGCTCCCAAGTCGTCAATAAAGCTGGCTTCCGGGGTTACTTGCTCTTCACTTACATTGAGCTGGCTGATAATAATTTTCTTTACGCGATCGGCGTTTTTTTCTGACATAATTTTTTAGTGGGTTTAAAATTTTAACAATATCTCTTGTTCACATCACCATGCCTCCGTCAACCGTAAAAACTTGGCCGGTAATGTATGATGACTTTTCTGAAGACAAAAAGGAAGCCATTTCTGCAATATCTTCCACTTTTCCGAATCTTTTCAGTGGTACAGTACTCAAAGCGACTTCTTTGACTCGATCGTCAAGACCTGAGGTCATGTCTGTATCAATAAATCCAGGGGCAATTGCATTAACCGTTACCGAACGGGCAGCAAATTCACGAGCCAAGCTTTTGGTTAATCCAATCATACCTGCTTTGGCCGCTGCATAATTTGCCTGGCCTGCATTACCTGTTAATCCAACCACAGAAGATATATTAATAATTCGTCCCCATCTTTTTCTAGTCATTGGTCGCCCCAATGCTTTAATCCAATGAAAACAACTATTCAAATTGGTATTAATCACATCCATCCAATCGCCCTCATCCATTCTGAAAAGAAGGTTATCCCTTGTGATTCCAGCATTATTGACTAAGACATCAACGCATTCGTATTTTTCTAAAATTTGCTCACATGCCTTGCGGATCTCTTCTCCTGAGGATACATCCACGGCTAGCGCTTCGGCCTGGCCCCCATTTTCTTTAATACTATCAGCCGCTCCACCACAGGAAGAAGCTGATTTGCTTACACAGATAACATGCATGCCGTCCCTAGCCAAGGATTCCGCTATTTTTCGACCGATCCCACGGCCTGCACCCGTTACGAGAGCAATTTTAGATTTTGTATTTTCTTCACTCATATGTTTTTAATATTACTTTCCCCATTTAATTGGGACCACTATCAACAACTGCTAAAAAGTTTTGCTTTAAGCAACCCACAAGTTACAAACTTGAAAAAAGACGGATGAATTCTAAAAACTCTCAACGGCCAAAATTACAAAAATTCCTTGCAGATGCAGGGCTTTGCTCAAGAAGAAAGGGCGAAGAATGGATATTGGATGGCCTTGTCACCATTAATGGCGAGGAAGCAAAGTTAGGTGAACGAGTCAGACCTTCTGAGGATCTTGTTAAGGTAAACGGCAAGAGAGTGCAGGTAAAAAACCTTCCTCCTATTACTTTGATAGTGAATAAACCCAAGGGATACACCTGTTCAAATGAAGATGGTCATGCAGATCGACTTATTTTCGAATTACTCGAATCCAAGTATAGGTCCATTCGTTTATTTTGTGCCGGTCGCTTGGATCTTGATAGCGAAGGAATGGTAATTCTGACAAATGATGGTAGCCTTGCCAATCGTTTGACCCACCCCTCTCATATGGTTAAAAAAAGGTATAAAGTTGAATTAGATATAACCTTTGATACTGCAGATCTTTCTTCTCTGCTTAACGGGGCAACAATCGAGGAAGAATTCTTAAAGATTGATGAGGTCAAACCAAGCAAAGGAAAATCATTACGAACCAATAAATTAGATGTTTATATGGGGCACGGGAAAAAAAGAGAAATCAGAAGAATTTTTTATCACCTTGGATATAAAGTTAAAAAATTGAAAAGATTCGCAATCGGAGGATTAGGAATCAAAAATATGTCACTTGGACAAAGTCGATTATTAAAGAATGAAGAAATTGAATTGCTCTTTCCTAAAGAAATTTCCTAATTTCTAAATCATGGGAAACTCTAATTTTAAAAAATCGTTCACAATCTTCTTTAGCGGAGGATTTCTATTAATGTTCTTACATTCTGCACTTCTTGCACAAGCTGAAACACCTTCGACTAATTTAGCAGATGCTTTTCAAACAACCCCTGTGACTGCCTCTGGAAATGAGGAGGTTGAACCAATTGTAGTAGGCAGGAAAAATTGGAATGATCGACCTCCGGCTATCAATTCCCCTCTTCAATCTTCTCCGGTTAAAAAAAATGCGGATTCCCAAAGTACCAAAATTGAGGAACTCGATCCTCTTGAGACTAAACAAGGGAAAATGGATCCTACCCTAATGCCTCTCAAGCCACCAACAATCCCTCCCGCAGTTAATCTTCATCGAAATTTTGAAGGAACCCTTGTCCTCAAGCCTCGTAAACTTGGTTTTCAACGAGATATTCCATTTCAATTGCTAAATTCTCGTGGTAAAAGGCTAGCCTACATCGATATTAATGAACTTCGTGCAGTTGATCCACTTAACTTCAAGGATAAAAAAGTTAATATTTTGGGAAAACTTGAGCCAATCAAAGAAGGTTCAGATGATTTAGTCATTCGAGCCCGGATCCTTCGAGAAATCGAATAAAATTAAGAATCAAAAATTGTCCATGGACTTAATTAACGGCAATGAAATTGCCCAAAGTATTATTGAAGAACTCAAAATCGAGGTTTCACAAATCCAAGATAAAAAACCTTGCGTAGTTTTTATTCGAGTGGGCGAGGATCCTGCATCTATTTCTTATGTGAGTAAAAAAGAAAAAACTGCAGCTAAAATTGGAATTGAAAGCAGACTTCAGCATTATCCAGAAAGTATTACTCAAGAAGAATTGCTTAAGGAAATAAGCCTAATCAATGAAGATACCGAGGTTCATGGGATTTTAGTGCAGGCTCCCCTACCCAATCACATTGATGAACGTACCATTTTCAATCATGTATCTCCCGACAAAGATGTGGATGGGTTTAACGCATCCAACCTCGGGAAATTATGCCAAGAGCAGGAGGATGCCTTTATTTCTTGTACCCCTGCTGGTGTCATCGAATTAATTAAAAGAAAAAATATCCCCACTGAAGGAAAACATGTGGTGGTGGTTGGAAGAAGCCTGATCGTGGGTAAACCAACCGGTATGCTTTTTTTAAGAAAAGGGTTCCCAGGAAATGCCACCGTTACCTTTTGCCATTCGCGCACACCCGACTTGGAAAACCACACTCGACGGGCAGATATCCTAATTGCTGCGATTGGAAAGCCTCAATTCGTGACAAAAGATATGGTTAAGGAAGGGGCAACTGTTATCGATGTGGGGATCAATAGAATTGAAGATTCAAATAAAAAATCCGGTTTTCGCTTGGTGGGTGATGTAGATTTTGAACAGGTTGCTCCCAAAACGAAGTTTATTACCCCCGTTCCTGGTGGTGTGGGTCCAATGACTGTGGCGATGCTCATGAAAAATACTGTTCAAGCATTTAAAAGAAGTCGTTTATAGTTCATGGAATTCAATTCAGATGAAAAACAAGAAATGAAAGACCTTCTTGTCCCTGCTTCACTTCCCAAAAGAATGATCGCCTATGCAATGGACTCTATTCTCCTATTTATTTTGATCCAATTGATTGCTCTGTTTATTCCCAAATTATACGACGAGAATTCCAAAAATGAATTTAATAATTTAATCAATAAAGTTTCTATCCTTAGTAACGATGAACGTTTTGATTCAACGAAAATGGCTGCATTTGTGGAGGAATCAAGACTTTCAGTTGAAACTTATCAAATGCTCATAAGTATGATGTTTGCTGCTTGTTTTTTACCTGTTATATATTTCTTCTGTGGCGATGCATTCTTTCGAGGGCAAACTTTAGGAAAGGCAACTTTTGGTTTACGCACTGTTAGATTTGGGGACTACAACTCTCCTTCCTTTGGAAAAATATTGATTCGTGCAATTGTAAAGGGGTTTGCCACGATTACTTTGGTCACTCCATTTCTTTTGCCTGGCGTGTTAAATTTTTGCTTCTGTTTGTTCAATCGAAATAAAAGATGTGTTCATGACCTCCTCTCCGGAACTGTGACCACACAACCTGCCCCTTAATTTTTTAAACTCTGCTTTTTTAATGAATAACAAAATTGCCTTTATTGGAGCCGGGAAAATGGTATCTGCCATTGTAAAAAGCCTCATACGCTCTCACTCATTCCAACCCGGTGAAATTTCTTGCTGCTCGGCCAATGATGGAACATCTGAGGCCCTTTCCTTGGAAACTGGTATTATACGTTGTGAAAATGTGGGCGAACTAATCGGGCAGAACCCAAACTTACTCGTCCTTGGTTGCAAGCCACAACAACTCAACGAACTGCCGCCAGAAATAGCTGAGTCTGCCCAAGGAATAATAATCCTTTCAATAATGGCTGGTATTACTCTAGACCGATTAAAAAATGCCTTCCCCGTGGCGCGAAACATTGTTCGTTCGATGCCCAATACCCCTGGTCAGATAGGATCGGGAATTACTGGTTTTTTATTTGAGACTAAGCCAACGGATGAAGATTATGCTACCGTTCAGAATGTACTCTCCTCCTTGGGGCAGGTTAAAGAAGTCGAAAAAGAAATCGATATCGATCGAGTCACTGCCATTAGTGGAAGTGGCCCAGCCTACCTATTTGAATTTACCTGTGCATTGGAAGAAGCGGGTAAAGAAATTGGCCTCGCTCCTGAACTGGCAAAAGAACTGGCCTTCCACACGATTGTGGGAGCAGCCAAGTTAATGGAAAATAGTAGTTTCCATCCGGAAGAATTACGTAATCAAGTAACTTCACCCAACGGTACCACACAGGCCGCCCTGGAAAGCTTTTCAAAAGATCAACTTCGAGATATCGTTTCGCGAGCTGCTCATGCCGCTCGTGATCGGTCAATAGAACTCTCCAATGCATGATATAAGGAACGGGATTACCATTGTAACAGGAGGGGCTGGTTTAATTGGAAGCGCCACCATTTGGGGAATCAATAATCAAAATTTAGAAAATGTTTGGCTGGTTGACTGGGTCGAAGATAACTCGCCCAAACAAAAGAACTTGGAACATTTAAAATTCCAACGATTCCTTGATGCCAAGGTGTTCAGAGAATTAGTTCAAGACCAGAGTTCCGAGTTGTCAGAAGTAAAAACAGTTATTCATTTAGGGGCTTGTTCGAGCACTACTGAGACTAATGAAGAATATCTTCGCGATAATAACTTTCTCTACACCCAGGAAATTTGCGAATGGGCACTCGAACACAACGCTCGCTTCATATACGCATCTTCGGCAGCAACCTATGGAGATGGTGCGATGGGGATGGATGACCAGGAGGAGGATTTAAAAAAGTTTAAACCGCTCAACCTGTACGGATGGTCCAAACATAATTTTGATTTACTGGCCAAAGAACGAGGCTGGTTCGACAAGATAACCGGCCTTAAATATTTTAATGTTTATGGCCCAAACGAAGAGCATAAAGGAGATATGCGCTCAGTTGTGAGCAAAGCCTACCAACAAATTTCGCAAACTGGAAAAATGAGCCTCTTTAAAAGTCATCGGTCTGAATACCAAGATGGTGAACAAAAAAGAGATTTCCTCTACATCAAAGATGCAATACAAATGACTCTTTGGCTCACACAAAACGAAGGAGCTACTGGATTATTTAATTTAGGAAATGGCTTGGCCCGAACTTGGCTCGACCTCGGAAGATCAATCTTTTCTGCCCTGAAAAAAGACCCAAATATCGAATTTGTGGAAATGCCTGAGATTTTACGGGATAAATACCAATACTTTACTCAGGCAAAAATAGAAAAGCTTCGTGCCCATGGATATAAAAATAATTTATTTTCATTAGAGGACGCAGTGGGAGATTATGTCTGCAATTACCTGATACCCGATCTTAAACTGGGCTGCTAAGGTTTTTAATTAATCTTTGGCAATATAACGATACTTCCAAACCTCGCGGCAGGAAATAATAAGCTCTTTCATTTTCTCGGGAGTGATTGCCTGCTTAGGGTCGTCCCCTATCCCTCTCGCCGGATCGATGTGAGATTCAATACACAATCCATCAGCGCCATAAGCAATCGCGGCTAACGAGCACGCTAATACATATTCTGCATGTCCTACGCTATGAGATGGATCAATAACCACGGGGGCCCATGTTCGATTTTTTAATAAAGGGGTAATCGATTCATCGGGGTGATTTCGATATCCATCCAGCGGTGGAGTCGTACCACGAGGACAAAGCATCACATTAGCATTCCCCTCAGCAACGAGATATTCAGCGGCCGCGATAAATTCATCTGGAGAGGCAACATGACGGCCGCGTTTTAATAAAACGGCAGAACCTGTACCCGCAGAAAGTTTTCCAATTTCTTTAAGTAAAGAATAATTTAAGGCGTTCCGAGTTCCCACTTGTAAAATATCAACCTTTGCCTCCATCGCAATTTTAAGCTGAGCGGAGTCCATCACTTCAATATCTATGGGAAGCCCCGTTTCCTCACGAGCTTGTAAAATAATTTCTATTGCTTTGCTATCACCTTGATAAGAATAAGGGTTTGTCCTTGGCTTCCACACTCCTCCTCTTAACGCGTCCACCCCTGCCTCCTTCAATGCATGAGCAGTTTCAAGGTACAAGCTGGGTGCATTAGGATCAATGGTGCAAGGCCCTCCGATAATGAAAGGTGAGTCGTTTACCACTTTCGAAATCCCAACCTGTACTTGATGATCTGATAAGGCGGAGCGTCGATCCATTAATCTGTAGGGCGATTCGATTGCATCGACCTTTCGAATGTAGGATAGACCAGCAATTCTCTTGAACATAAGGGCATGCGTTTCGTCACCAAGAATTGCATACACGCATTGTTTGTGCCCTTGAATTTCTAAAATGTTACATTCAAATTCACTCACAATTGCCTCAATTTCTTCGAGTTGAGCAGAATCCAACTTGTTCGCTTTAGGAATAATCATTAATAACCCTTGGCAGTTTATAAGAGATCTATCAAGTTTTTGCTTACAAATTAATAAACAAAATTCGATTTGTACCATTCTAGCTAATGATAAGGCTTCAAATAAACAATTTTCTTAAATAAATATAAAATAAATTTTAAAGACTCTAAGCTTTCGTCTTGTTCTTCATTAGGAATTAAAATCTAATAAATAATGGATATTTTATTTTCAACAAATAAAAAACAGGTACCAATTAATCTTATTGCTGGTTTGCTTCTATTCTTCTGTGTAAGTTGTGAACCAGAAATTATCGATGAGGAAGTAGAAGAAACAAACCAATTACCAATTGCTGATTTAATTCAGCAAAAGTCTTATTGGGAAGGATCCAGTACTGAATTTGAAAATTCTTTTCAAATTGATGAAGAGGGAAATATTAAATCGAAAGAAAATGATTCTCCATTTTCTGGCTACATAAAAATTAGGGCTAGAAATGGAACGATTATTTCCATGAAAAGTTACACGAGTAATTTGCCTGATGGTGACTTTTTTGACTGGTATGAAAATGGTAAATTAAAACTCAAGGCCCAATATAAAATGGGCGAGAAGCATGGTTACTTTTACATTTGGACAAAAAAAGGAGATGTATATTCACAAAAATATTTCCAAAATGGAATGGAGGATTTTGGTCGCTTCGAAAATGAAGGTGCCTCGGAAACAGGCAAAAGTCTAGCCTCTCTCGAATTAGCAGAATGGGAGGGAAATGGACTCGAATTTTACACCAAATTTGCCGGGGATCCCAAGCGAGGTGGACTCTTGCATATTCGTGAAACCGAAGAACTTTATACTGGTATAATTACAGCACTCGACGACAATGGAAATAAGGAGGCTATTCTTCGATATTCAAATGGTAAATACGAGGGAAGAATTTCTAAGTGGGATGCCGATGGAAAGTTGTGGCATGAAGCAGAATACAGCAGAGGAGATCTTGTTCAAATTACCCTTAAAGATGGCAAACCTTTCGATCCTAATCAGATTATTGATCTCTCCGACGACGACACCAAAGTGGGATTGCTTTTTGAAGATTAAAACTTCTTGGCAAGCTCTGTAAAATAATCGAAGAACTATTCCTCAAGTTCGTACTGCTTAATTTTATTTCGAAGAGTCCGAACATTTAAGCCGAGCTTTTCGGCCGCATTTGTTCGATTA
>CAWUUU010000295.1:0-8893 GCA_963924995.1 uncultured Opitutales bacterium | reverse complement strand
TTGGACAAGTTGTCTTCTCCATGAACCGGGATTTCCACTCCAATAGTGGACAAAAGATCAACGGAACTGTTATTAAATACTTTGAGGATGGAGATGTTCTCCTTAAGAGATCCAAAGATATGCAACTCTTTCGCATAAGTTTAGATATTTTCACAGAAAACGACCAAGCTTTTGTAAAAAACAACTTCCCACCCAACCACGACTCCCTTCCCACTTTCGCTCGTCCCCTCAGTGAAAGGGACCTTATGGTTAATTCCCAGTTTATTGATAAGATTGTGGAATCAAAACTTCGAGAATATAGCCAAAGACCCAATAAAGAAATCTCCAATGAAACTTTTCTTCGCCGGGCTTACCTTAAAATTATTGGACGTATTCCCACACTCGTGGAGACTCAGGAGTTTCTTGCCCAACGGGACCGAAAAGCTAGAGGGGAACTTATCGACAAACTTTTAGCTTCTGAAGGATACAATAAAAATTGGTATATCTACTGGGCTGACATACTCAGAGCAAAATCTCGGGTTGGAAATCGTGGAGCTGACGGCTACCCTTTTGTAAAATATGTTAAAGATTCGATTGCCGCGAACAAACCTTACGATGAGTGGGTTAAAGAAATGCTTGCTTCAACTGGAGCCATGTGGGAGCGGGGTAACGGAGCAGTAGGATATTTTTACCGCGATCAAGGAATGGGGCTTGATAACATGGCCAATACTGTGCGTGTGTTCCTTGGGACAAGTTTGGAGTGTGCTCAATGCCATGACCACCCTTTTGACCGCTGGACGCAGAAGCAGTTTTATGAGATGGCTGCATTTACCCATGGCATGGGCGGAGTTACTCTTAAGAAAAATAGTGAGCTTTCTAAATTAAATAAAATGTCCAGGAAATTTGGGGACGAACAAGCCAAAATTATCAAACAAAATGCGAATGAAGAAGACGCCATCGCACAACTAGGAAAACTTCGTCGTGAAATTCGTAATGCATTCAAACCCGTGGATGATATTATGGAACCAGGACTTGACGATCTTGGAAAGGGAAACATCAACCTGCCAAACGATTACCAATACGACAATGCAAAACCCGGAGAAAAACTAGAAGCCAAGACAATTTTTGGCCTAGTTGTCGAGTTAGACGAAAATTTGAAGGAGAAAGGCTCGCGTGCCTCTTACGCAAGTTGGCTTGCCTCTCCTGATAATCCTAGGTTCCCTACGGTCATTGCCAATCGGCTCTGGAAAACGGCTTTTGGATACGGTTTAATCGAACCGGTTGACAATATGTACGACGATACTTTACCCACTCATCCAAAACTCATGTTACACTTGGAAAAACTCATGGTCGCCTTGGATTTTGATATGAAAGAGTTCCTTCGTATAATTTATAACACAAAGGCATTCCAACGGGCTGCTCCATCACGCGACATCACTTCAAGAGATACTAAAGATGAAACCATGCCCCCTGAAGTAAAATGGGTCATTGCTGGGCCCAACCCTGAGTTTCCTAAGCGTGGAGCTGCACCTTATTTTTACCAGGGCCCAGTGATGGAAAGAATGTCTGGCGAACAACTGTGGGATTCTTTGGTTAGTTTGAATTACCCAGACTTAGACAATCGTCATAATTCGAACATACCCGAGGACACATTCGACCGCTATCTTAGGTATTCATCAATGACTGCTGAAGAAATTTTCGAAGAAGTTATTGCTAAAGTTAAAATTGCTAAAAATGACAATAATGGAATGAAAGATATGGCTGCGATGAACAGCAGTCCAATGGCAAAGTTGAATGAAAAATGCCCAATCAAGACCAACCGGGATGCCGATCCATCTATTACTGCGAAAAATGAAAAAGGTGAAACCGTCGCTTTTTGTTGCAACGGTTGTAAAAATAAATTTATGGCCGCCTTGCCCGCTCCTAAGTCTAAAGACAAGATGATGATGGTGAAAATGGAGAATAATATGATGGGGCAAATGAGTGACATGGGAAGTAATAACAAGATGTCTTCTGAATCGAATCAACCCAACAGCACTCCGACTCGCGATGCCAAGTCCCTACGTGCCTCAGAAGTGGGTCATCCAGCACCTCGGGGGCACTTGATTCTTCAATTTGGTGGCTCACCTCGTGACCAAATTCAAGTTTCGCATAAAGAGGCTGCCGTAAATCAGGTTCTTGCCATGCTTAACGGATATGTCGAAAAGAACTTAGTAAATAACAAAAAGTCAGATGCACTTCTTAAAATTGAAAAAGGAAACTCAATGGAAGAGAGAGTTAATTTATCCTTCCTCACCCTTCTTCAAAGAAAACCAAACACTAAGGAGATGAGCGACTTTAAAGAAATGATAAAAAAACTTGATGTTGAGGATTACCACAAGGACATTGTATGGACTCTTCTTAACAGTCATGAATTCTTGTTTGTTCAATAACAATTAACAGTATATAACCTAAGGTAAACATTATGAGATCAGATATATCTAAACTAGACGAATTAAACCGAAGAGAGTTTGTTACAAGTGCAGCCAAAGCCTGCTTAGGCGTTGGACTATTACCAATGGCGGGGTCTTACATCCATAATAGTGCCAAGGCGCTTATTCCCGGATCTCGACCTGCTACTGCTCGATATGTCATTTACCTGAATATGACCGGTGCAATGTCTCACCTCGATACATTTGGCACAAATCCAGATGCCCCAGAGATACAAGGACCAACTAAATCAATTGCAACTTCTGCCGATGGAGTTTTCCTTTCAGAAAATTTACCGGAGACCGCAAAACATATGCATAATGCGGCTCTTATCAAAACAATGTCCACCAGTCAGGGTGCTCATGAACAGGCAAGTTATTTAATGCATACCAGTTACCTAAAACGCGGTACAATTGCCCACCCCACTTTCGGCAGTTGGGTGTCAAAACTTTCAGGTAATATTAACACAACTATTCCGATGAATGTTCAGGTTGGGGGAAATCCAGCAGGAGCAGGATTCCTTGAATCGAAACATGGTCCTTTGCCGATCGGAAATCCATCGGCAGGCTTGGCCAACAGTAAATCAGCTGATTACCTTGACGAAAACCGATTTGGAGGAAGATTGGCAATGGCTCAAAAGATGAACGCCTCTTATCTAAGTCAATATGACCAGAAACAGGTTCGGGCTTACTCTGACCTTTACAAGGATGCAGTCAAGCTCATGCGCAGCGAAGACTTAAAAGCTTTTGACATTACCGAAGAACCCGAACAAATGCACGAGCTTTACGGTAAGTCAAATTTTGGACAGGGTTGCCTGCTTGCACGTCGTTTAATCGAAAATCAAGTTCGTTATGTTGAAGTGAGTCGTGGCGGTTGGGATACTCATGATAACAACTTTGAAGCGGTTGCCACTAACTGTGCAGATATTGATAAAGCATTAGGCGCCCTACTCCTTGACTTAGAAATGCGTGGACTACTTAAGGAAACAATGGTTGTTCTGACATCAGAATTTGGACGGACTCCTAAGATTAATCCTCGTGACGGCCGAGACCACTGGCCTTATGGCTTCACCGCGTTTCTTGCCGGTGGGGGTATAAAGGGTGGTACCGTTTACGGAAAAATGGATAAAGTTGGGCGGAATCCCGAAGAAGGAAAATTTGTTGACCCTGCATCCTTAAACGCCACCATTGCACACGCACTTGGATTACCTTTGAATGATGTTCAATACTCTCCTTCCGGAAGGCCTTTCACGGTCGCACATGACGGTAATCCATTGTTTGATGTTTTGGCTTAATTCGCCACATTGATAATGGCGAGGCATTGGGTAGGAATTCTTTCAATTCTTTTCGGTTTTATTCTTTCCTCTACGGGGCAGGAACCTTTTCGTACTTTTACTGCTACTTCCGGCCAAGCATTCACTGGTCGTGTTCTGAGTTATGAAGGGCGAACTTTCTACATTGAAGGTAAAGATAAAAAGCTTTACCCAGTGCCCTACAATCAATTATCTCCGGATGATCAAAAATACCTGATTCAAATCGCTCAGGGTGGAAAAGTACCGAAGGGAGACCCTCGTAGTTTAAATTCCGCCCCTTCTACCTCGCCCAGCGAAAAATCTGCGGTTGTTGCTTCTCCCAAAGAAGAAACTAGGCAAAAACCTGCATCTAAACCGAAGCCGAGTTTTCGCCCTGGTTCATTTTTTGCCTATAAACCTGTAAACTTAGGTCAAGATCCAGCATTGGCGACAGAAGCCACGAAAACTGTCTCTTTACCTGGTCCCAATGAACCTGTTGATTTTAATAACCATGTCCTCCCTATCCTTGAGGAACGCTGTCAAAGTTGCCACAATGCACCATACGACAAAAACGGCAGAACGATTCATCCCAAGGCGGGTCTTCGACTTGATACCTATGAATGGGTCATGAAAGGAAACCTTGACGATACTGTGGTTGAGGCTGGAAGCTTAGAGAACAGCTATCTTTACGAAGTAATTACTTTGGATCAAGAGGATGATATGTTTATGCCTCCAAAAGGCGGTCCATTAACATCCGAGCAAATCGAGGTAATTAAACGCTGGATCGTAGATGGTGCAAAATCCTCTGCCGGAGGTGGTGGAGAGGTGGCTTCAGACGATATGAGTAATGGTGTCAGCTTTAATGATCATGTGTTTCCCTTAATTGAAGAAAGATGCTTGGATTGCCATGGTGAACCTTATGTGAAAAGTGGACGAACTATACATCCAAAAGCGGGGCTTCGTTTAGATACTTACGAATGGATTATTAAAGGGAATTTAGATGGTGCTATTATTGAAAAAGGGAATCCCGATGAGAGTA
Organism: uncultured Opitutales bacterium; assembly: GCA_963924995.1. Classification (GTDB taxonomy): domain Bacteria; phylum Verrucomicrobiota; class Verrucomicrobiia; order Opitutales; family Seribacteraceae; genus Seribacter. The sequence continues at coordinate 4,115 of CAWUUU010000295.1, read as the reverse complement.
CTTTGATTGGCGTGGTTACCCTGAACGACGACGACCCTGAAATTATGCCACCCAAGGGCGAACCTTTAACTCAAGAGGAAATCGATATGCTGATTCAATGGATTAAGGAAGGAGCTAAAGAAAACCCAACTGATACTTTTGCCAAGCCAGATGAAGTTATTTCTGTTAACCCAGCCGATACCGAAAAAGAATTATCTCTCGTGGATCAATTAGCTAAACGATTAAAGCCACCCTCCAAGCCACAAATGCAAGCGGCTCAAAAATCGGGTGCTTTAGTCACATTACTTTCAGCCAGGCATTCGATGGTTCGTGCTGAATTTTCTTCGGGGCCTAATTTGATTAAGAATGATGCCATCGGCGCCCTATCTGGTATCAAAAATAATGTTTCTCACCTTGATCTTTCCCGTACATCGGTGACTGACGGCGTATTAAGTGAGGTTAAAAAGTTCAACAATCTCACATGGCTCAATCTCAAGAATACTTCAATTACAGATCGTGGAATAGAAAAACTGACTAGTTTACCCTACCTGACCTATTTAAACCTAGTTAGTTCAAAAGTAACCGATCAAAGCATCGAAACCATAGCATCATTAAAAAAATTGGAAGAAGTTTATCTTTGGAATTCAGATGTGAGTGCAGAAGGAATAGCACGCTTACGAAAAGCACTTCCTAACGCAAAGATCCTACACTAAGTAATTAATTTTGCTAGTTTTAATCTAGCTATTACACTTAGAATAAGTTAAGAATTTAAATAATTCTCACCCTATTTATTTGATGCCCATGAAAGCGAAAAAAAGAACACAGGTATCCTTGACCCTTAATGAACTAGAAAAAGCGATACTCACAAAACAATCTTTTAGGCAAAATCGCTCGGTTTCGCAAATTATGCGGTTTGCGATCAAGAAATACCTAGATGGTTTAGAAAATTCCTACATGAAACCGATTGAAGAAGGCTCGGTTGAACAAATTTTCTTAAAGTTAGGTTCTCAATTAGCTAAAAATGCAGATATTCTATATGCATTAAAAATAATATTGCTCGAAGCAGATAAAAAAAATGACTTCCTGTTTTTTTCTTATTTTTCTGATAACGCGACCGCAATTACGGGATATGATAAGTTCGATCTATTAAACCCCGACTTCTTCATGTCTCGGATCCACCCAGATGAAAATCTAGAAGAAATTTTCCTAGTGAATCTGGAGAATGAGAGTTGGGAACATCACTTTTTATTCAAAAAACCCCACGGGGAATATTATAAAACTAGAATTTCTTACCAAAAATCTGATGAAGAAAGATACTTGGCCACTTGGCAATTCTTACCTTCTTGAATAATAATTCTTTCTTCTGCAGTTGCCGACAACTGCATTATCAAATAGTTATCTTTTAAATAAGTCCTCATTTTACAATTTTCTTCCTCGTTACAAACCAATGTCAAATTTCGGGATGTTAAATTATGTCAGATATTATTAAAAAAATTCGGGATGACTTCCCTATTCTGAAAAAGTTAAATCGAGGTAAACCACTAGCATATTTGGATAATGCGGCATCTTCACAAAAACCTAATTGTGTAATTGAGATGCTCGCAAAATATTACAAAGAACAAAACTCCAATGTACATCGTGGTATTTATGCATTAGCGGAAGAAGCTGAGTTACATTATCATAATGCCCGAAAAATCATTGCAGATTGGTTTAATGTAATTCCCGAAGAAATAATTTTTGTGCGTGGTGCGACAGAAGCACTTAACCTCGTTGCTCACTCTTACTCAAAAGCCTATCTAAAAGCAGGTGATAGCATAATTTTGACCCAGATGGAACATCATGCCAACATCGTACCATGGCAAATGATGGCGGAGGAAAAAAATATCGAAATCCAAGTGGTTCCTATACGAGAAGATGGCTCGCTTGATCTCGTTAAACTCAGTGCTCTACTTGCCCAAGAAAAAACCAAGGTGTTATCGCTCTGCCATATTTCGAATTCTCTTGGTACAATTAATCCAGTTGAAAAGATAATCGAAGAAGCACATTCCCATAATGTTCATGTAGTTGTGGATGGAGCCCAAAGCGTGCCCCATGCAAAAATCGATTTGAAAGCGATGAATTGTGACTTTTTTACCTTTTCCGGGCATAAGGTATTTGGTCCGATGGGAATAGGTGTATTATATGGTAAAAAAGAAATCCTTGAAACTTTGCCACCCTATCAAGGTGGAGGTGATATGATTGACAAGGTAAGTTTTAGTGGAACTACTTACGCGCCTTCCCCCCAAAGATTTGAAGCGGGCACCCCAAATGTGGCAGGAGCAATTGGCCTTGCCTCGGCAATTGATTACCTCGGTCAACATGACATGGATGAACTCGCACATCATGAAAATGCTCTTCTTCAATTTACAGAGGGTAAACTTCTTAACATTCCTGGACTCAAGATTTATGGGACTACCCAAAATAAGGCATCGGTAATTTCTTTTTCGATTAAGGGTGTTCACCCCCATGATCTTGCCACACTTTTAGATGGAGAAGGAGTGGCTATTCGTACGGGGCATCATTGCTGTCAGCCATTAATGGAAGCCCTTGGCGTACAAGCCACGGCACGGGCATCGTTCGCTTTTTACAATTCAATGGAAGAAGCCGAACGCTTTGTGACTGCGGTCAAAAAATCAATTTCGATTCTTTCATAATATTCCAACCAATGGGAAACTGAATTCCTTGCGTTATTGCTTTATCCAAGGTGAACGGGCATTTTTTGTAATCTCAGTATCGAGCTCTATCATTCGTGCTTTCATCTTCGACACAATTTTAGGTTTCTTCAAAGCTAAGTTATTTAGTTCTCTTAGATCTTTTCCAAGGTCAAAAAGGTATATGTCTTTTTGACCTTGCGGCTTTCCACGTTTTTTCTTGATCAGCATTTTCCAATTTCCTTGGCGAAGCCCTTCCACCTCGCCTCGTGAAGTGTAATGGATAAATTCATTTCTAATCGACTTACCCTTGCCGGTAAGTAAATCGCTTGCATCAACGCCATCAATCTTTCTTCCCTTCAATAATGGCTGTCCTGTTATCGAAGCAAAGGTGGGCAAAAGGTCAATTGTTCCCATTAGGTCCTCACATACTGTCCCCGCAGGAATACCAGGACCACGCATTACGCAAGGCACACGCTGACCACCCTCAAAGGTTGTTCCCTTACCCTCGCGGAGCGGTCCCGCAGAACCTCCGTGGTGTCGGAACTGGAGCCAAGGGCCATTATCTGTTGTGTAAATAACATAGGTCTTGCTCGCAAGATTAAGATCATCAAGTGTTTTAAGTAATCGCCCTACCTCGGAATCAATATGCTCAATCGTATTGGTGTAAGCATTCTTGGGATCGGGGTCGCGAATCTCATCAGGAACATAAAGCGGGATATGAGGCATTGAATGAGGTAAGTAAATGAAAAAGGGGGACTCTTTTTTGTCCTTTATAAAATTAATTGCTTTTTGGGTGCAACGCCTAGTAATGGTGCGTTGATCAACCGGTAATTCAATAATTTCTTCGTCCTCAAACAAAGGAGTCTTCCATTTTGAGAGAGTGGATTGAGGATCGGCCCAAAGAATATCCATCCCATCTGCTCCCCCCTTCGGCTTTCCCTTGTTGTCAGGGTGGTTCATATCGTTCGAGTAAGGAATGCCAAAATAGGTGTCGAACCCGTTGGAGGTCGGTAATACCTCCTTATGATGACCCAAGTGCCATTTACCAAAACAGGCGGTCGCATAGTCAAGCGATTTAAAATGGTCGGCCAAGGTATATTCAGATGGATTCAATCCCTTAGTTGAACTTGGAAACAAAACATGTTGATGCATGCCGACTCTTTTAGGATAACATCCAGTCAATAATGCAGCACGAGAGGGAGTACAGACAGGAGAGGCAACCATGAAACTAGTAAATTTCCGCCCCTCCTTTGCAATTCGATCAATATTAGGGGTCTTAATTTTTGTTGAGCCAAAACAACTTAAATCTCCATAACCTTGATCATCCGCAAAAATGATAATTACATTTGGACGGTTTTGATCGGCATTTAATGTAAAACCATTGAAAATAAGATAAGATAAGCCAAAAATTATTATTTTAATCATAAAATATATCACTCGCAC
>CAWUUU010000294.1:0-14886 GCA_963924995.1 uncultured Opitutales bacterium | reverse complement strand
AAAAAAAGATATCGTAAATATTTTCGTAGTCGGATTGATGCAGTTCGTTTTCGGAATGAAAAGGAACAAGAGTTGGGAATTCGAAGTTCTCATGAGATTGAGAATGAGATTATTTTTTTAGCCTTGAGTGAAATTAAAGACCGTTTGGACTCGATGGATACAAGGATAGAAGATATCGAACGCTCTGTTCGATTGCAGGAAGGCCATTTAAAAGACTTAAGGAAACCACCGGTGCCCAAAATCCTAAGAATTTCTGAAGCGGCCAAAGTTTTACGAATCTCTTCGAGGAAACTTTATTATTTATTAGATAAGGGAGTGTTTAAACGTTATAAATTGCCCCATACCCGAACCACCTTTATCAAATTAGATGAAGTGGAGGAAGCTCTGGGATCGGGAGATGTAAGCGAATTACTCAATAAATAATTGGATTTCAACATGGAAATATTTCAATTGATTATTTTTTAGTTTTGCCTGTGGTGAGCAGATATGGGAAAAGATTGATAAATTTTAACACAAATCCAAAATATTATGAGTAAAAAATTCAAAGGTGGAGTAGTTACCGGAGACGATGTACAGGCAATTTTCGACGATGCTCTTGAAAATCAATATGCACTACCTGCAGTCAATGTAGTAGGAACCAATTCAGTGAATGCAGTTATTGAAACTGCAGCGAGTGTGAATTCGCCAGTAATGATACAATTCTCCAACGGTGGTGGAATTTTCTATGCAGGGAAGAGTCTTTCCAATGAGAATCAGAAATCTGCAATTGCAGGATCAGTATCCGGAGCAATGCATGTACATGCTATGGCAGAAGCATACGATGTCCCCGTTATTCTTCATACAGACCATGCGGCACGAAAGTTATTGCCATGGATCGATGGGTTACTTGATGCCGGTGAGCAGTTTTATGAAGTGCAGGGTAAATCATTATACAGTTCACATATGCTCGATTTATCGGAGGAGCCAATTGAGGAGAATCTAAGCACTTGTAAGGATTATTTCGAACGGATGAATAAGATTGGGATGACGATCGAAATCGAATTGGGTGTGACTGGTGGAGAGGAAGATGGAGTGGATAATAGCGACATTGACGCTTCGCGTTTATACACTCAACCCGAAGAAGTGAACCAAGCATATGAAGTTTTATCTTCCGTGAGTAATCGATTCACAGTAGCGGCGGCCTTTGGAAATGTTCATGGTGTTTATAAACCAGGGAATGTTGAATTAACTCCTAAAATTCTTTTTGATTCCCAAGAGTATGTCCAAGAGAAGCATGGATTAAAAGACCGACCCATTCATTTTGTATTTCATGGTGGTTCTGGATCTTCTCGCGAACAAATTCGTGAAGCGATTGGGTATGGCGTAGTAAAAATGAATCTTGATACGGATATGCAATGGGCATTTTGGGACGGCGTTCATGGATATTACAATGCCAATAAGGATTACTTACAAGGACAACTTGGGAATCCTGATGGTGATGATAAGCCCAATAAGAAATATTATGATCCTCGTGCATGGTTAAGGAGTGGAGAAACTACTTTTGTAGAACGCTTGACTCGCTCATTTGAAGATTTGAACTGTTTGAACAGAAATTCGTTGTAGCTTTTATCCCCATTAATTATTCGATTCGATGGATAAATCAGTATTAGATCAACTCAAAGAGCACACTGTTGTTGTAGCAGATACTAGTGATTTTGGGTCTATTAAACAATATGCCCCCAGGGATGCTACCACGAATCCAAGTTTAATATTAAAGGCGACCAAGCAAAAAGATTACGCGAGTCTTGTTGATCAGGTTATAAGTAGAGCTGTTCAAAATGGTATAAATGATGTTGATCAAGTAATGGATCAACTTCTTGTTCAGTTTGGTTTGTCGATCTTAGAAGTTGTTCCTGGTCGTGTATCCACTGAAGTGGATGCCCGATTATCCTTTGATTTTGATGCAAGTCTGGAGAAAGCCCGTTCAATTATTTCACTTTATGAAGAAAATGGTATTTCGCGGGAACGAATTCTGATTAAATTAGCCACTACTTGGGAAGGAGTGGAGGTATCAAAGGTTTTGGAAAAAGAGGGTATTCATACCAATATGACCTTGTTATTTTCCATCGTCCAGGCAGTGGCCTGTGCTGAAGCGGGCTCTCAATTGATTTCGCCCTTTGTGGGGCGCATTCTTGATTGGCACCGAAAGCAGTATGATAAGGAGTTTGTGGGCATAGAAGATCCTGGTGTGCAATCGGTCATTCAAATTTTTAATTACTATAAAAAATTTGGACATCCCACTGAGATTATGGCGGCAAGCTTTCGTAATGCTGGTGAGATTAAGGAGCTGGTTGGGTGTGATTTACTCACAATCGGACCTAAATTCTTAGAGGAAATGCAGCAGGATTTTTCAACTATCGAAGTTAAGCTTCTTGAAAGCAATGCTCAGGAATCAAATTTAGCAAAAATTGAAATGAACGAGCCTACTTTTCGGTTTTTAATGAATGAAGATACGATGGCGACCGAAAAACTAGCTGAAGGGATTAGAAAATTTTCAGCCGATGTTCGAAGCTTAGAAGATCTTTTAAAGAATTTACTTACTGCTTAGGCACTATATTTCAATTTGTCCTTAATTAGGTTAATTGCAGATTTAGAGTATTTATGTTTTACATAGATTTTATCTTAGGTTACCAATTTTAGGATGGAAGAAAAAGTAGTATCAAATTTGCCAAAACGCGTGGTCAGAACCATCACATTGACTCAAGAAGACCTGTCTTTACTTGACGGAATCGAGCATGTTATGTCCCGAACTGGTCTACGGATTAAGACCGACTCCAAGCTTATACGTGCTGCCATCCAAGTGGCGCATGCTTCCTTGCAGGATGAGAAATACAACATCATGGATATTGCAGAAAAAGTGGTGCAAGAAGATGGTCGTTCTTTGAGTCGATTACTTGATAAAGACAAAAAATCTTAGACTTTAAGAAAATAGCGTTTCGATTAATTGATCGGTTTCCTTGACTTCATCCTCAAACGTTTTTCCAATTCGAAGAATACCATTCGTTTTGAAATTTTCCTTAAGTGAGGAAATAAAAATGGGTCTGTAAGGTTTTTGTGAGATTTTATGCACAATCTCATCTATTTGTGTTATGGGGCATGTAAGTGTGACCAGTCCCACCGCTTCCTCAGCAATCGATGAAAGGGCCTGCCCGATACCTTGGGGTGCTTGTCGGCATAGATTGGGGTATCCTGCCCGTGCTTCTTTAAATTCAGTTAACCAAACTTCTTTGTCCGTTAGTTGATATAAAGTTGAGAAAACCCGAAGGAGCGATGAGTTGGCCGAAGGTGTTGCATTATCATACCAGAATTTCTTTCTTACTTGTGCAGGATTATCATTTTGTTCTTCGCTAAAATAGAAACCACAAATTTGCTTATCTTTAAATTTCTCAATTGCGGAGAGAGTAAGGTTTTCAGCTTGTTTAATATAGGAAGAGGAACTGCCCGGCTTTACCCAGTCGCTGAGTGAACTTAAGCAAAGTAAACTTTCAGCCCATGTGGCATAATCATCAAGAAAAGAAAGTTGGGATAACTGGTTATTTTCGAACGAAATTGAGGAGACTTCATTTTGATTGGAAAGGAGACTTTTGGACATCCATTCATTTAAATCGATTGCAATCTGCAACCAATCTTTTCGATAAAAGGCCCGAGATGCATCAACAAGGCCACGAATTAAAAGTGAGTTCCATACTGCAATTTTTTTCTTATCCCGAGTGGGTTCGATTCTCTTATTTCGGAAGGCAAGAATTTTATTTTTATGTTCCAGGTACGATTTTCCTTCCTCTTCGATTTTATAATTTCTGCGGGGAAGCGATTTCTCCTCTGTGAAATTCCCTTCTTCCTTAACATCATAAGCCTGGGCAAATTCTTGAACTTCTTCTTTATTTAAAATCTTTTCAATTTCCGAATATTTCCATAAATAGAATTCCCCTTCTCCTTCCTCAGAATCCGCATTAACCGAGGAATAAAATCCACCGTTTTTATCCTGCATATTTCCGACTAACCAATCGATAGTTTGGCCCACAACCTCTTGGTATAATGGATTGGGAAATCGTTGGTGAGCTTTTGAATAAGTGGAAAGCAGTAATGCATTATCATAAAGCATTTTTTCAAAGTGTGGGGTATGCCATTGTGCATCTACGCTATAACGAAAAAATCCACCTCCAATTTGATCGTACATCCCTCCACTCGCCATTTTGGTTAAAGTAGTTTGAACAGAATGGTCAATTTTTTCGGCCAGTGTTTGATTCAACCGAACTGCTTGAGATTCTCGAATCGCGAGCAAAAAATCAATCTTCATGGGGGAAGGAAATTTGGGAGCTGGCGTAAAGCCACCATCTTGATCATCGTGGCTATCACAAATTGCCTTTGCCGAGTGTAAAAGGAGTTCATTATCCCATTCATTTTCATTGGAGGAGAGTCCATTATTTGCATGGAGTAAATTGCTTACTACATTATTTGCATTCTCCTCCAATTCACTTTTTTCTCTTTTATAATGATCTGCAATTCGCATTAAAACCTGAGGCCAGGGCACAATTCCTTGCCCCTGATCTTCCTTAGGGAAGTAAGTGCCGCCCCAAAAAGGACGTCCGTCGGGCAAGCAGAAGACATTCAGAGGCCAACCTGCGGACTGGTTAAACATATGAATTGCTTCCAGGTAGGTTTGGTCGACATCGGGCCTTTCTTCTCGGTCGACTTTGATGCAGACAAAATGACGATTCATTATTGAGGCAATATATGAATCCTCAAAAGACTCTTCTGACATGACATGGCACCAGTGGCAGGCAGAGTATCCAATTGAAATGATAATAGGCTTATCAAGCTTCTGGGCTAGAGAAAATGCTTCTTCCGTCCATGGCATCCAATCAACGGGTTGGTTGGCGTGTTGTTGGAGGTAAAGGCTGGGTTGATCAGATAATTGATTCGGCATTCCCTTGTTTCATGTCAGATATGGAGGTTTTTCCCAAGCATGAATGTAAAATTTATATATTTTCCAATTGGCAGAAATGTGCCTTAGCCTTACGAAAAGGTAATGGCACAAATTCGAATACTTCCTGATCGGGTAGCAAATCAGATTGCTGCAGGCGAAGTAGTGGAAAGACCTGCGGCAGTGGTCAAGGAGTTAATTGAAAATAGTATAGATGCAGGTGCCCAAAAAATTGAAATAGAATTCAGAAATGGGGGTAAGTCCTATTTAAGGGTAGAGGATGATGGGTACGGGATGAATGCAGATCAGGCACTACTTTGCCTAGAAAGGCATGCAACCAGTAAAATTCGTAAGGCAAGCGATTTGGATGAAATTCAAACATTTGGATTTCGAGGAGAGGCTTTGCCTTCAATTTCAAGCGTGAGTCGATTCACACTGAGGACTCGACCCAAAGATAGTTCAGAAGGTAATGAAATCCTCATTAATGGGGGCAAGATGATCCATGTGAAAGAATGTGGTATGCCTCAAGGCACACGTATAGAGGTCGCTCATCTTTTTAATTCTGTTCCAGGACGTCGAAAATTCCTCAAGACAGAAGTGACGGAATCATCCCATATTATTCATTTGGCTAAATTATATGCCTTAGCGCATCCTCAAATTACTTTTTCTCTGATTGAAGGGGCTCGAACTTTATTTCGTTCTCCCGCTTGCGAGGATTTACTTGATCGTGTTCGGGAGATCTTTGGTAAATCTTTGTCCGAGTGCCTCGCACCCATTGAGGTGAAAACTGAAGGAATGAATCTTGGAGGATTATTGGGTAAGCCTGGATACAGTCGCCCAACGCGAAAAGAAATGCTCTTTTATGTGAATCGCCGACCAGTTGAAAGTAAAACGATGTCTTATGCCTTACTCGAGGCTTATCATACCTATGCACCTAAAGGTCGTTTTCCTCCTGCTATTTTATTTCTCACTATTGATTCAAGCTTAGTGGATGTAAATATACATCCCGCAAAACGCGAACTTCGATTTAGGGAAGAGATGAAGGTCAGGAGTTTTCTAATTGAATCCATTTTAAAATCAATTAGGGAAATCTCGGGTGAAATAAGCACAGAAATAAAGGAAATTGAGCTTGAGAAAGATTCCATATCGGGTCAGATGGTGCCTAAAATTGACGATCGATTATTAGAGCGATTTAAACCATCTCAATTACCCCAAAATACTCAGGTATTTGATCAGAATCCAGTGCTTGAATTTTCATCTAATACCAGGGAAATCAATTCTCCAGTCCCCAAAAACTCGAGTGGTGACTTTTCGAAAGAATATTCTGCTAAGTTGCCGATAAAACCAGTGGTTGGATTACGGGGCGATGTGAATGTAACCTGGCGTTTGGTTGATCATAGTCATGGAGAGATGGCCATATTTATAACTCCTCAGGGGTTGGTTGTTTTTCATTGTCGATCTGCTTATGAACGGATTCGTTTTGAAGAATTGGAGGATTCCTTTAAGAAGAATAAAAAAGTGGAGAGCCAGTCTCTTCTTTTATCCGAGTCAATTGAACTTGATGGGGTTGAAAGTGGCTTTTTACAAAAATCTCTTCCACAGTTGAGCGAAATTGGATTTGTAATCGAAGAGTTCGGGCGAAACTTTTTTCGTTTGGAAGCATGCCCCACTTGGCTTGATCCAGAAAAAGCAATTTCATATCTTCGAGATTTTCTTGAAATTGCCAGTGATGCGGGGGGAGAAAGTAAAATTGAAATATACGCAAAGGAGGCAATGATTAAGCAGGCAACAAAAAACCTTGGGGTCAAAGGGAGTTTTTCAGAAAACGAAATTATTCGTTTAGCTAACCAACTTCTTTCCTGTCGTAATCCTTACACCTGCCCGCAGGGTCGACCCATTTATTATGAATTACCGATTCGTGATTTCGAGAGCCGATTTCGAAGGAAAATTTAATTTTTTTGCTTTCCTAAGTACTATTTTCAAGTCAAAAAGGAAGAATGAATACAAATTACACTAAATCTTTTCTGATATTATTTATACTCTCTCTTTTATTCGGATGCACTATTTCAGAGGTCACTCAAAAAACCAAGGATGGTTTTGACAAAAGCAGATCTTATCTTTCTGAAAAAAGTAAAAAAGCTTACAGTAAAGGCAAGGAGCAATTGGGCTTAACTGAAAATAAAAAATCACAAAAGAAAGCAATGACAGTCGCAAGGAAATCATTTGGAGAAATGCCCAACGGAAAAAAGGTGAGCTTATTTGTTCTTACCAATGCAAATAAGATGCAAGTTAGTTTACTTGATTACGGTGCCACCGTTAAGGAAATCCTGGTTCCTAATCGAGATGGGGAAATGGGGAATGTTTCCTTAGGTTTTACAACGCTTGATGAATATCGTGATAAAAGCCCATATTTTGGCTCAACCGCGGGCCGTTATGCAAATAGGATTGCGAAGGGAAAGTTTTCTTTGGATGGAACCGAGTACCAATTAGCAACCAATAATGGTCCCAATCATCTTCATGGAGGAGAGCGTGGTTTTGATAAGATCGTATGGAATGCAAAAGTAAAAGAAGTGGGCACTGGAGTAGTGTTTACGATGCGTAGTCCTGATGGAGATGAAGGGTATCCAGGGAATTTAGTTTCAAAAGTAACTTATACACTGACCAATGAGAATGAGTTGAAAATCGAATACTCGGCAACCTGTGACAAGTCCACGGTTCTCAATTTAACCAATCACACCTATTTTAATTTAGCAGGGGAGGGCGATTCCACTATTCTTGATCATCAACTTACTTTATTTGCAGATAAGTATGTGGCGACTGATGAAACCAATATTCCTTCCTCAATCTCCAAGGTTTCAGGGACTCCATTTGATTTTACAAAACCTAATATTATTGGTGATCGAATTGAACAGAAGCATGAGCAATTAAAATTTGGTAAAGGATATGATCACACTTGGGTTATTCGCGATGACGGCAATTTAGAAGATAACATGAGGCATGCCGCAACACTTAGAGATCCGGGATCAGGTCGAAAAATGGATGTGTACACCGATCAACCTGGGATACAGTTCTATACTGGCAATTATTTAGACGGAAGTTATCTTGGCCAGTCGGGCAAGCCCTATCCTTTCCGTTCGGGACTCTGTTTAGAAACCCAAGTTTTTCCAGACAGTCCAAATCATCAAGGTGAAAAAGGATGGAAGAGTTGTGTGCTGAACCCCGGCGATACTTACAAGCACACGACCTTGCATAAATTTAGCGTCGAGTAGGATTAGTTTTTAGTTAACACATAATCTGTACAACTTTTCTTTGATTAGAAGGTTGGCATGGAGTCTGCGATAATGTAGTTGAATATCTTACAAATGACTCAAAAAACTCTTTCTCGTCCATTCCCAATTCACGCAGATAAAACTGACGAAGCTCTCGTTGCCGAAGTTAAGAATGCAATTAAGCATCAACTCCGTCTTATACTTGCCCGAGATTTAGGAAGTGCCACCAAGTCTGAACTTTGGATGGCCACCTCGCTTGCGGTCAAAGAAATGATGATCGATCGTTTTATCGAGACACAAAAAGAGCATAGTAAAGAAGACACCCGTCGAGTTTACTATTTAAGTTTAGAATATTTGATGGGGAGATTACTCAATGTAAATCTAACTAATTTAGGAATTAAAGGGGCAGTGGATGAAGCCTTGTCGGAACTTGGATTTCAACTTGATGATTTATCTGAAGAGGAGCACGATATGGGGTTGGGAAATGGAGGCTTGGGGCGATTAGCCGCCTGTTTTCTCGATTCCATGGCAACGATGGATTTACCTGCGGTGGGGTATGGTATTCATTATCAATTTGGACTGTTTAAACAAGAATTTGAAAATGGTCGTCAGATTGAAAAGCCAGATGATTGGTTAAAAAATGGAAATCCTTGGGAAATTGCTCGTCCACAGTACTCGCAAAAAATCAAGCTTTATGGGCAGGTGGAGCATTCCTACGATGATTTAGGCAATTACTCACCCCAATGGGTGGGCACCAAGGAAGTGGAAGGAATTCCCTACGATTTACCGATTGTAGGTTATGGTGCCAAGACAGTGAATTTCCTTCGATTATGGGAATCGAAAGCATCCGAACAGCTTGATTTCCAAATTTTTAATCAGGGTGGCTATGTGGAAGCAGTTCGGGAAAAAGCAATGGGAGAAACTATTTCAAAAGTTCTTTACCCCAATGACGAGACTGAAAGCGGAAAAGAATTAAGGCTCGTTCAGCAATACTTTTTTGTATCCTGTTCCTTGCAGGATATAATTAGAAGATTTCATAAGAAAGAGCGTAATTGGGAAGATTTCCCGAAGAAGGCAGTGATTCAATTAAATGACACACACCCTGCGGTTGCCATTCTAGAATTGATGAGAATCTTTCTTGATGAGGAACATTTAAGCTGGGATATGTCATGGCTATTGGTCCAACAAACTTTTGCTTATACTAACCACACGCTTTTACCTGAAGCGTTGGAAACTTGGAGCGAAGGGCTTTTTGCCAAGGTTCTCCCTCGTCATTTAGATATTGTTCGAGAAATCAATCGAAGGTTTGTGCAAAAGGAATTAGCTCAAAAATGGCCGAACGATCATGATAAGCACCATCGAATGGCGATTATTGCGGACGGGCAAATTAGAATGGCATTCCTTTCTGTGGTGGGAAGTCATTCTGTCAATGGTGTTGCGGCATTGCATACCAAGTTGCTCAAGGAAAGGCTTCTAAAAGATTTTGCTGAGCTTTACCCTGATCGATTTAACAATAAAACAAATGGCATTACTCCTCGCCGTTGGTTGCTCAGTTGTAATCAAGAATTGTCTGACCTTGTGACAACGGTCGTCGGGGAAGAATGGGTTACTAATTTAAGTAAATTAAGGGGATTGGAAAAAGTAGCAGATGATCCTTCTTTTCAGCAACAATTTCTGTCGATTAAGAAAGCATGTAAAGAACGACTGGCCGCAGTGATTAAGGATGAAATTGGCTTATCGATAAATTCTGATGCAATTTTTGATACCCAAATTAAGCGATTGCATGAATACAAACGCCAGCATTTAAATCTTTTACATATATTGACTTTGTACCGAAGACTTTTGAAAAATCCTGATTTGGATATTCCATCAAGAGTGTTTATATTTGGAGCCAAAGCAGCACCAGGCTATCACTTAGCAAAAGTGATTATTCACGCAATCAATTTGGTGGGGGATCGGATCAACCAAGATTCCCGAATAAAGGATAAACTTAAAGTGGCTTACCTTCCCAATTATGGAGTATCCTTTGCAGAAAAAATAATTCCTGCGACTGATTTGTCTGAACAAATTTCTACAGCTGGAAAGGAAGCATCTGGAACAGGCAATATGAAATTTGCGCTCAATGGAGCAGTTACAATAGGTACTTTAGACGGAGCAAATGTAGAAATTCATGAAGAAGTGGGCGATGATAATATTTTTATTTTTGGACAAACCGTTGAGAGTATTGAAGAACTTAAACAAGAGGGATATAATCCTAAAAAATATTACGATGAAGATGAAGAATTGAAAGCAGTTCTTGATTGGCTGTCTTCTGATTTCTTTTCTCCCGACGAAGGTTGTATTCTTTCTGACCTTCCCAACAGTCTTCTTCAATGGGGTGATCCGTTTTTTGTATTAGCTGATTATCGAGCCTATGTTGATGCCCAAGATCTTGCCGGAAAAGCTTACCAGGATCAAAAAAGGTGGGCAGCCATGGCGATTCGAAATATTGCTGGTTCCGGGAAGTTTTCTTCTGATCGAACAATTGGGGAATATGCTGAAGAAGTTTGGAAATTAAACCCCGTTCAAGTGCCAATCTCTTCCTAATGCGAAACCTTTCTTTTTTATTCCTTACATTAAATATATTTGCTCAGCCTTTTTTTGCAGAAACTAATTCTACATTACCTTTTAAGGTAGGCGAACGTCTTGAATATGATTTAAGTTGGGGCTTTGTTCCTGTGGGTTCTGCATTGATGGAAGTTCATTCACTCAAAGAAATAAATGGTGCAATGTGTTACTTAGTGAAATTTTCCGTCCGAACCAATTCTTTTGCGGATAAATTTTACAAAGTAAGGACAAGTATAGAAAGCACGGTGTCATCGGACTTCTCCCGATCCTTTATTTATCGGAAATCACAGGAGGAGGGTAGTACAAAGCGGAAGGTCCTAGTTCATTATGATTACGATCAATTGAAAGCCACTTACTCAGAAGGGGGGAAGGTACAATCGAGAATACCAATTCCTTCGAAAGTTTTTGATCCTTTGTCCATTGCCTATTTTTTTAGACTTCAGGAACTTCAATCTTACCAAGAAAAAACTTTGCCTACCTGTGATGGTAAAAGCTTTCGAAAAATTATTGTGAGGACAGGAAAAAAGAAACTTATTTCTGTACCAGCCGGGAAATTTAATTCGATTGAAACTATTCCTGAAATGCAGAACCTTAGAGGTGTGTTTAAGAAAAGCCCGAAGGGAATATTACGGATATGGTATTCTACAGATAGTAGACGAATCCCAGTTCAAATTAGTAGTAAAGTAATTGTTGGTAGTTTTAACGCTAAACTTAGAAAAACCAGCGGTTTAAAATAATTTCCTTAAATCTTAAAATTAGTCTTCACTTTTAAAAGGAGACTCTAGCATTTTTTCGATAAATGATCGAAGGGCAGGTGTAAGCATCCGATTTTTTTTATGGATAATGGAAAGCGGTCGAATATGTTTACCATGATCGAGTCGAGAGGTGACTAATTGTTTTCTTTCAGTTTCATTAGCAACCGTATTTTTTGGAATAATCGCAACTCCGGCATTGATTTCTAATGCTCTTTTAACCGTTTCAACATTATCGAATTCCATTACAATTGAAACTTCGACCTCGGCTTTTCGGAGAATTTCATCGGTGGCTTTTCTTGTCGGAATATCTTTTTCAAATGCGATGAATTCAACTTCTTTAAGTTCTTCAATGGCAAGGTTTTCCTTACCTGCCAATGGATGCTTGGGGTTCATTGCTACGATTAATTCATCAGTGGCAAAGGGAATAATCGTGAGTTCCTTATGTTTGACGGGAAAGGCGACAAGGCCTATATCAGCACTGCCATGAAGGACATCTTCGTAGACTAAATTAGCCCGTCTGTATTCAACCCGAGCATTAACCGAGGGGAATTCCTGCATGAATAACTTGAGGTAAGGAGGTAATTCATGAAGTCCGATACTGTTAACTGTAGAAATTTGAATCGATCCACTTACCACGCTTCTCATTTCCTGAATCTCACAACTCAATCTTTCATAAAGAGTGAGGATCTCCTTAAAAGTTTTATACAGAGTGCTTCCCTGCTGAGTCAGTCGAAACTTCTTTTGATTTCGATCAATTATCAGCATATCATAAAAGGTCTCCATCGCTTTTAATTGCTGACTTACCGCAGATTGTGTGACTTCATTAAGTCTTGCTGCTTTTGAAAAACTTTGCGTTTCAACTAAGTCACAAAAAGTTTTGAAGTTTTGTATATGCATTTTTAATAGATATTAATTGATCTTATACACTTGAAACCTAATATTTGCAAAACTTATAATTATAATGATCACGGAAGAAGAATTTAAACAAAACTTAGACGAATTAAAGGAACAGCTTGCATCCGCTTGTAGTTCTGCAAACCGTCGAATTGATGAGGTACAAATTCTTCCTGTTACTAAAAACTGGCCTGTTGAGGCAGTTTTATATGCCCAAAGGGCTGGCTTTTCAAGAGTGGGGGAAAATCGTGTACAAGAAGCTCTATTTAAACAGGAAGGCATCGAAGGAATAAAATGGGATTTAATCGGGCATTTACAAAGTAATAAAGCCAAGTTGATTGCTGGGCGCTTTTCCCGAGTTCAAACTGTTGATTCAAGTAAGGTTTTGGAGAAACTTAATCTTGCTTTAGAGCGAGCAGATGAAAAATTAGGTATTTTAATTCAGGTCAATACGGGGAAGGATCCGGCAAAGGCGGGTATTTTAGAAGAACATTGCGAGGCTCTGATTGAACAGGCGTTCAGTTTTCCGAACTTAGTCGTCGAGGGTTTGATGACGATTGCGCCTTACGCACCCAATGAACCTTTAATTGCAAGGGATGCGTTTTCGAGATTACGAATTTTAAGAGATCGAATGTCCGCTCAATTCAACACTCCATTACCAGAACTTTCGATGGGAATGACCGGGGATTTAGAGGAAGCAGTAATGGAAGGAACAACCATGATTCGGGTTGGATCGGCACTTTATGGACAGAGGGCATGATCATTTATAAAGTTAGAAGTAAGCTTGCCCCGATAAACGGAAGGCGCGAATATTGAGTTTTAATGAATAAGAGGAAAGAGTCAGAAAACGAAAAAAAGTGGGATCAAGTGCGTCGATTACTCGATGATGAAAATCCTGTTGTTCGTAAGGGATTGATAGAACAGTTTAATCGGTTTCCCGATGAAGGTGTTCGATTTTTGGAGCAATTAATTCGCGAACCGGACAATCTTTTGGCAAAGCATGCCCATAGCCTCTTGGTTGAACTTGGTTGGGTCGATGGAGTAGGCGGTTTCCTCGAGTTTATTCGTTCATTAAGATACGAGCTTGAAACAGGTTGGTTTTTACTTGATCGAACTATTTTCCCGAGTTTGGATATTTCTTCCTCAACTTTATTTTTAGATCGCTTAGCTGATCGGGTAAGAGAGCTTTTGGTTCTTCCGCATAGTTCCAAAGAGATTTGCTCGGTTCTCAACCGGGTGCTTTTTCATGAATTTGGTTTTCGTGGTGCCAGTAAAGATTTTTCTGATCCTCAAAATAGTTTTTTACATCTTGTATTGGAAAGAAGAAGGGGCTTACCGATCACTTTATCTGTGGTTTATATTTTGGTGGCCAGGCGGATAGGTTTAGAACTCGAACCGATTGGTTTGCCGGGGCGTTTTATGGCGGGTTGTTTTTTAGACAAAAAGCCTTTTTATGTCGATGCTTGGTCGGGTGGTAAATTTTATGAAATCGAACAAATGGAAGTTTTTCTTGATGATCCTTCAATTGAGAATTCGGGCTCTTATCTTTTACCGGTAACTGTTGGAGAAACACTAACCCGAGGTTGCCGAAACTTGGTTCAACAATACGCCAAGTCCAATGATGTTGTGAACTCGGGACTGTTTCAAAAATTTGTCAATGAGTTCGAACGAATTTATCAACGGGAAGCTAATGCTTGAACCGCCCTTATTGATTGAAAATTTAGTACCTCTCCCAACCAATCAAGTGGGGTTGGCGGTTTTGGGTTCGCCGATTAAACATTCGATCAGTCCTCAACTACATAATTCAGCACTTGCTGAACTTGCGTCTCGCCATCCATCCTTTTCAAATTGGGTGTATCATAAAGTAGAGGTTGATTCTAAAGATTTAGCTTATGCTTTAGACCGTTTGAGAGAGTGTGGATACCGAGGATTAAATCTTACGATCCCGCATAAAGTTGATGTATTTTCATTACTTGATACTATTAATGAAGAAGCCCGGAACATTGGTGCCGTTAATACTTTAATGCACGATGGATCCGAGTGGCAGGGTTTTAATTCAGATGGATATGGTTTAGAGCATGCATTGGCAGGGAAATTGAATGTGTCTTTGAAATCAGCACATCTTCTAATTCTTGGTGCTGGTGGAGCCGCCCGAGCTGCCGCAGCTCAGGCTTTATCTCGTGGATGCGAAAAAATATGGATTGGAAATCGCTCTTCAATTCGCCTCGACAATCTGATCGAAACTTTGGGCCAATCTTTTGATGTTTCAGGAGTTGTCCCCTTTGATATTACCCAAATTCCTCCTGTGGTTCATAAACATGAGAAGATCGTTATTATTAACGCCACTTCTTTAGGGTTAAACCCAAGCGACCCGTCTCCACTTTCTCTTGAGGGTTTC
>CAWUUU010000293.1:0-2767 GCA_963924995.1 uncultured Opitutales bacterium | reverse complement strand
TTTCATCTTTTATTATTCCTCCTGTTTTCTATTAAACTGCTTGGAGAAGATCCAACCTTCAAATCAGAACTTTTTAAATCGGGGAAACTGATTTATTCCGATGATTTTGATGGTGAGTTGAATTTGGACTTTTGGGGGCAGCCCAAGGGAAAGAAAATTGAAGATGGTAAATTAATCATCGGACCGCTTTTTCAATCCAAGGAGGAAGCAATGAAAGTGCTCAAGCGGGATCATCACCTTGGGCTCGAACCCGTTGCCCACATTAACCGAATACCGGAGAAGTTCGTAATGCATTTACGCTACCAGTTCGCCAAGCCTGAGCTTACCCCCGGTCGTCCATCCTTTCAGATCGGGCACCATATGATCAACTTGGGGATTGAGAAGGATGGTGGGCATCGGATAAAACTTCCGGACGGTCCTTCTTTCTCCGAACCCGAATCCGAGATGGCTTTGAACAGATGGATCGGCCTGACGATCGAATATGAATTGGGCAAGATCCGGGTCTTGGTCAACGGAAAGGGTAAAACCTACGAGCATGAAAAGGTGACCATCATCAATCCTAAAGCCAATGGAAAGCACAGGTTCACTTTCAAGGGCGGATCCGAATGCACAATCCTTTTTGACTCGGTCCGGCTCTGGGATTGCGAATAGAAAGCCAATAAATTTTACTAAACCTCGAAAATTTTTATAAGAAAAAAGGTACTAAAGACATTTGATATATAAAATTATCCTTTTATTATTATTTACTAAATGAAAACTGACTTTAATCGCCGAACTTTCCTCCGTGGGGCAGGTGCCTTGATTGCTCTCCCTGCACTTGAATCTATTGGTTTCCGCCGTTTTGCATCTGCTGCTACGAAAGCATCAATTGCCATTCCCAAAAGGGCTGTGTTCATGGGTATTGGATTTGGGGTAACCAAGCAGACTTGGTATCCCGCTAAAGAGATAACGGGTGCGAACTATGAATTGTCCGAAGGATTGAGCCCTTTAGCCCGGCACAAAAAAGATTTTACTGTCGTTCAGGGATGTGCCAATAACTACTCAAATGAAGCTCATTGGGGCAGCACCTTTTGGCTGACCGGAGCAAACCGTTATTCGGTACCCGGCCAAAATATGGCCAATAGCATTTCCGCCGACCAGGTGGTGGCCCAACAACTGGGCAAGGAAACCCGTTTCTCCTCCATCCAACTCGACAGTTCCGACGGAGCCGGCTCGGGCCACGGACCGGGCTTATCCTTGGCATGGGACAAGCGTGGTAAGCCAATTTCCGGATATAAAGATCCGTTGAAAACTTTCCACAAATTATTTTCCGCAGATGATTTACCCCTCGAACAAAGGCAGGCTGCAATTGAGGAAAAAAGGAGTGTTTTGGATGCAGTGTTGACGGAGGCTAAACGGGTGCAAAATGGTCTCTCCAGAAACG
The DNA here is from genome assembly GCA_963924995.1 of uncultured Opitutales bacterium. Classification (GTDB taxonomy): domain Bacteria; phylum Verrucomicrobiota; class Verrucomicrobiia; order Opitutales; family Seribacteraceae; genus Seribacter. The sequence continues at coordinate 1,344 of CAWUUU010000293.1, read as the reverse complement.
ACAACGATAAGTTGGATGAGTATTTTCAGGGTATACGGGATATCGAAACCCGACTCGGAAAAGATGAAGACTGGATGGACAAACCGAAACCGAAAGCTCCTATTAATGAGCCACCTGCCGGTCTGAAGGGCAAAGAAGAGATCGAGATGATGCACAACTTAATCGTTGCCGCGTTACAAACAGACAGCACCCGGTCGTTGACCTATCGTATGCCGGGCCAGTCGCTACTCAAAAGCATGGAGGTCAAACATAGCTCTCACAATGTGAGTCACTACTCACCAGGGGAGCGGATGGAAGCATCCAAAGCACGGGACAAGATGCACAGCACTTTACTCGCTGGATTAATGGATAAACTGAAGGCCACTAAAGAGGTGGACGGCAGCAGTCTTTTTGACCATACCTCACTGGCTTTTGGTTCGAATATCAGCAATATTCATTACCTAGATAATTGCCCGACCTTGCTTGCGGGTGGCGGAGCGAATCTTAAATTGGGTGAGCACTTGGTTCTTCCCAAGGATACTCCACTTTGCAATGTTTGGCTTACCATGCTCCAAGGAATGGGCATTGATGCCGAGCGGCACGGGGACAGTTCGGGCATCGTCAAAGAGCTTCAGGCGTGAGTTCTAAAATATCCTCCCTGTTGGTCGGACTAACCCTGACCACCTCTACGCTTTTGGGGGCAGAACCCAAGGCCATCATGCCGGAAAAGCACCTCGATCTTTTCGACGCCTATTGCATGGATTGTCACGATGCGGATACGCAAAAGGGCAAAGTGAACCTGGAAGACTTGCCCTTGGAGGTAAACACCCTTCAGCATGCCGAACTATGGCAAAAGGTTCTTAATGTAATGAATTCCGGAGAGATGCCGCCGGAAAACAAACGGCAACCCGAAAAGGTGGAAAAGGCGGACTTTTTGGAGGACTTGGCCAAGACTATGGTCCTAGCCCGCAAAAAACTTTCCGACTCCGGTGGACAGATTACGATGCGTCGTCTTAATCGACGGGAGTACCAAAATACAATGAAGTCCCTGACCGGTGTCAGTCTGAATGTTGATTCCCTCCCTCCCGATGGTGGATCCGGAACTTTTGATACCATCGGTGCTTCCCAGTTTATTTCCAGCGATCAGTTTGAACAGTATTTGGAGTTGGGACGTACCGCAGTGGACGAAGCCTTTGCCCGTTATTCCACACTTGAGAAACCTTCGAAGATTTTTCGGGTCGAGCCGGAGAAGACCATTAATTCGGCCAATGAGGAATATATCAAGCAAGTCGAAGCACGGCAGGAGCGTTTTAATCAATGGAAAAAAGGAGTGGATGAGGCCGCGAAATCCCCGGAGAACCAGGC
>CAWUUU010000292.1:0-3640 GCA_963924995.1 uncultured Opitutales bacterium | reverse complement strand
GAAGTAATTGTCCATCCTGTGCCCAACATCGCATTGCTTCCAATAAAAGATACTCCATTTATAGTTTTAGTTGATCCATTCACATTTACTGCACAGGTGTAATTGTGATCGCTCAATATGCCCGAATCACTATCGTCGGTCAATTGAGAGGTAGCCCAACCACTTTTATGGGCTAACACTCCATCAACATGGACACTCAAGCCTTCTCCGTATGTGACAGCGAGATGATGCCAAGAATTATCTGATATATTAGCATTGTTGGTGGTAAATATTTGATCAGCACCATTATCAAGATAAACTTGAACATCTGATCCTGTTGTACCTATTTCTAGGTTATCGTTAAATACAGAACTTGCTTGGGCAAACAAAACATTGGAAATGGAGTGGGCGGTTAAATTATCTTGAATATCACTTGTACGATTAAACCATAAGGAAATTGAAAACGCAGACCCATTATCTAAATGTTCGATCTTGGGTAAAACCACTGCATCTTTTGATCCGTCAAAAGAAATCCCACCATTGAATTTCCCTGAATTTCTTGAGACATCACCAATAAAACTTCCATGATATCCATTTCCACTTTCATCAAAACTGATGCTTTGATTTGACTCGTTGAAAGAAAAAGCAGCAAGTTGGTCAGAAATCCCTATCGTATCATTCCTATCAAATGACACGGTTGAATAATGATCAAAACTATTGTTGTGGTCTGCTCGATACCAACCAACCACGCCCGGAATTTCAGAGGGTAAGAAAGGCGTTTTGTTAGTGAGCCCAGCAGGCAAACCAGTAATCGTATAATTCAACCCGGCACCTTGTCCTAAATCTAAATTCGTGACCTCAGCTCCAAAGGTCAGGACGGATGGAGTAATTACAGGAAGGGCAGGGAGGGTGATCTTTAATAAAGTACCTGCTCCCGCTTGCGATGCCTCGGAACGAGGCGCACGATAGTCAAGTAAGCCGGGATCTCCTTGATAAAGATGGTAAATATCTTCGGCACCAAGTGGAACATCGTAGAGTCGAATATCATCCATTTTACCTAGGTAATATTGGTTGACTGAGCTTTCATTAGCTGGATCTACCCCAATATTTAAGGGTGCCGTTTGATTCCTGATTAAATCGCCTAGCACCTTTCGTTCGTAACGCTGATTATTAACGATGAAAGTTCCGTCCACATAAGTTCGGGCCACTCCCCCGATACCACCATTGGAGCAGGCTAGATGATACCAACGATTCCATGCACTCAAGTTAAGGTTCGCGACTCCCTCGTTCGCATTATCTCCCTCTCCAAAACGATGGTGAATAAAAGGCCTTGTCGCGTGAGATGAATCACCCTGCCAAATTGCAAAGTTCCTTCCATTTCTTCCAAAAATTCCCGTGTATCCCTCATCATTTTTTTCAGGGTAGATCCATAAAGAAACAGTGTATTTACTCAGTTCCAATGCAGAGTTATAATTGATTACGATCCGATCGTCTTCCCCATCAAACATAAAAGCTCCCCCTTTCACTCCGGTAACTCGTTGTGGATTGCCATGGATTGTTCCATCAAGTGAAGTATTTCCAGTATTATTGACCGCAGTATTACTCGTCTGGTTTTCATCCAATGTCCAATGCCCAACCAAATCAGTGGATCGATAATTATTTGAAACGAGGGCTTTATTTTCTCCCCCAGTCACTAATACATTGCCCTCAGTCAAAGAACCAGCCGTTTGAAGTGAGACTCGTCCACCTCCGCCAGCTCCCGCCAAAGAAGAATCACCAGTGGCATCTCCACCTCGCGCATCAATCAAACCAAGGTTAGAAATCGACCCCGCTTCAACACGAATAGCTCCGCCAGAGCCCCCTGCTCCAGAACCATCGCCATCGGGTTGACCGTCTCCACCCCTCGCTAAAATAGACCCATTTGCCTCTAAAGAAAAACTTCCGGTTACTTTAAAACTGATCGCACCGCCACCACCTCCAGCATTCCCGGAACTTGTCAAGGCATGACCACCACCAGATCCACCCACCAAATTAGATATTCCCTCATCCCCATAAATTACTCCAGCCACTCCTCCGTTCAATCCGCCCGAACCGAGACCACCATAACTTCCCCCTCCGTTTGATTTTCCGATTTCATATCCTCGTCCACCACCAGGGCCCTGTCCATTCAATGCCGGATGGATGTTTGAAAACAAGTCTGTATTTCGAAGACCTCGGCCCGATGCCCATCCTCCAGGACCGGGGCTCCCTGAGTAAATACCGAGTAAACCGCTTTCTCCATTAAGAGACACTTTTGTATTAATTGTCGCGTTTCCTTCCACGATCAGTTCCAAGGCATTACTACCCTGAACCACAACAGTCACTCCGTTACTGAGAGATAAATTAGAAAATGTAAATGCACAAACTCCGTAACCAAATCGTTTTCCAACAACATCAATATAATTATTCGTGACCACTCCTTTTCCTTTTAATCCTGATGTATGTGACCATGCTCCATCTGTATCCAAAATTAATGTGCCATCTGAAAGGGTAAGTGTCACAGCAGCACTTTCAGATTTTAATCCTTTATAAACGGTGCCGGAAAAACCAGAAAATCCATCTCCACTTCCAGTTCCTCCATTTACTTTAACAATTCCCTGCTCAATCACCCCATCTGAAATAAAAGCGACTCGTCCGCCACCACCTGCACCACCTGCATTTGAAAGAAAACGAGCACCAGCTTCACGAGGATCTTGCCCAGAACCATCTCCACCCTGAGCCTCAATTATTCCCAAATTCGATATGCTTGTACCAACAAGGCGGACTGAACCACCGGAACCCGATCCCCCCGAAAAGTACGCACCCTGGTTACGATTTACAAAAACAGTTCCCCCGTTCATTGCGACTAAGACACCAGGTTGAATAATAAGATTCCCGGCAGATATAATTTCCAATGCTCCTCCGCCTGCTGCTGCTTCTCCCAAGTTCCCCATGCCTCCACCAGAACCACCAAGTAAAACCCCTAGGGCACCAGACCCATAAGTAATCCCTGCGGGCCCGGATGCTCCAGGCCCTCCCTCGCCTGCGTATGAACCGCCTCCTCCAGATAAACCACCCGCCCCTGAACTCCCTAGGTTTACTCCTTTACCTGGGCCCTGCGAACCTCCAAACCCACCGAGTTGACCAAGGCCAACCCTCAGTCCTTTTGCTAGATCATCTCCGTAATAGGCATCATACCCATCCTGTAATGTACCGCCCGGAACATGGGCAGAAGTCAGAATAGTCGAGCCCGATAGGCTTTTACCAATACTCACATTACCATCACTCACAATAGAAAGTGAATTCACTCCTTCAAGTATGACTTGAGTCAAATTGGGCCCTACATAAAAATCAGAGGGGAAATGAAAAATCGCTTTGCTCAACATCCATGAACTCCCATCCGGTGCGATGTAATTCTGTGCAGTAAGATTCGCGTCCATAACCTTGACCTCTCCCGATCCATTTTTATCCCAAAATAATCCGGATAAATCTCCTTCTTCATTCGTGCCAGTATGAAAACGTAAAGTTCCTTGGTCATAGGCGAGGGTGGAAAAAGAACCCATTCCCGACCAGGCAGAATATTCCGTATTATTGGTTTCAAATCGATAATAGTAAGTCTCTCCACTATCAAGATTAGACAAAT
>CAWUUU010000291.1:0-7112 GCA_963924995.1 uncultured Opitutales bacterium | reverse complement strand
CTGTGTCATTAAGCCGATCATGAGTTCATCCGGAAAAGGCCAAAGCACTATCCGCTCAGCCGATGATATCGATCGAGCTTGGGAATATGCCCAAGCAGGTGGACGGGCAGGGGAGGGCAAAGTGATTGTGGAAGGATTTGTTGAATTTGACTATGAGATCACTCAATTAACCGTTCGCCATGCCGGAGGGACTTCTTTTTGCGACCCCATTGGTCATGTTCAAGTCGATGGGGATTACCGCGAATCCTGGCAACCCCAAGCAATGACGGAGGCTGCCTTGGAGGAAGCCCGGCGTTATTCAAAAACGATCACAGATGCCTTGGGCGGATATGGTGTGTTTGGGGTCGAGCTTTTTATAAGAGGAAATGAAGTATTGTTTAGCGAAGTATCTCCTCGTCCCCATGATACGGGGATGGTCACCATGATCTCCCAAGATCTTTCCCAATTTGCCCTGCATGCTCGGGCTATTCTGGGGTTGCCCATTCCGGTCATCCGGCAAGTAGGGCCCTCCGCCTCAAGCGTGATTTTAGTTGAAGGGGAATCTGAGGATATCTCTTTTGGTAATTTGGACATGGCTCTAGCTGAACCCGATACCCAACTTCGTCTCTTTGGAAAACCTAAAGTGAGTGGTCAGCGACGAATGGGAGTGGCTTTGGCGCGGGGTAATTCCATCGAGGAAGCTCGTGAAAAAGCGAACTCGGTAAGTTCCCAAGTGGCGATCCAATTATGAGCGATGTTCAGGAGTTGATTGACCTGTTAGTCCAATTTCGGGACGAGCGTGACTGGGGCCAATTTCACGATTCCAAAAATCTCGCCCTTGCACTCTCGATTGAGGCGGCCGAGTTGAATGAATTATTTCTGTGGAAAAAGGATTCGGAGTCGGAACAAATTGATCGTGAACGATTGAAGGAGGAATTAGCCGATGTCTTTGCCTATGCTCTGATGCTGGCTGAAAAAAATGGTCTGTCAGTCTCTGGAATCGTGAAGGAAAAAATTATCAAAAATGCTCAGAAATATCCCGTTGAAGAATCAAAGGGAACTTCAGCGAAGTACAAGAAAATTTAATTCACCATGCTTCTCAAGAAGCAGGTGGCAGCTTAAGCGGTAACTAAAGTTTGGTTCTTTGAAAATAAAATCTTGATACATAGACGGGCAAGAATGAAACTGGAGAGTAAATCCAAAGGGAAATTGAAGGTTAATTCCAAAATGACTCCGATATCGACTAATGATTCAATATGTAAAATAAGCTGATCTAGGACTTCCATAAAACTACCCAATAAAATTAGGTAAAATCCGTTAATTTCGCACATCCGACTCGTTTCATCACGTAATTCAGACTGAGGGCTAATTGAATCATCCAACCAGGTAAGAATAATTCTTCTCCCACTTAAAAAGGTTCCAACCCCAATCAAAATTAAGGCAATGTTTTCTTGATCGCGGACAAGCTTTTCAACTTTTTCATGTCCTTCGATATCGGATTGAGCGATCAGAATGAACTGAATCACCAAGGGAATAATTAGCAAAAATACTAGACCAGCCACAAAGGCAGAAAACTTTTTATTTCCAATAATTATAGATAATTTATCATTCATATGAATTTATTTTTTATTAGTGATTTCTAATCAAAATTCTACTTCTTCTCTCCGCGCCCTTTAAAGGTCAGCTCGGCGATTCCCGATTTATCGAGTTCGCCCAAGCCGAGTTCAACCATCTTTTGGTATTGGGCAAGTGTTGCTTTAGCGAGCGGTACATTAATACCTGCCTCCTCGGCCACAGAGATTGCGATTCCAGAATCCTTGGCAGCATGATCAGCCGAGAAATAACATTCATGATCGCGATCGAGCATGTCATCAGAATCTGTTTCTAAAACCCGCGAATTCGCTCCCGTTTGCGAGAATATTTCACAAAGCATTTTCAAATCAAGTCCAAGGGCATCACCCAGACCAAGTCCCTCAGCGAGGGCAGCCGTGTTAATATTCATCACCATATTGACTAAGGCTTTTACCTGAGCGGCTCGTCCCGCTTCGCCGACAAATCGTAAATTAATGCTCAAGTCTTCAAGTAGATCTTTGGCGCCTTCAAAAGTTTCCCTTTTTCCTCCAATCATTAAATAAAGTGTACCTTCCCGTGCCTGGATAATACTCGATGCCATGCAACCCTCCAAGGTTTGTGCACCCACATCTGCTGCTTTGGCCTCGAGTTTAATATGCATGGATGGCGAGAGAGTCGCACAGTTAATAAAAAGCGTTCCCTCTGCATTGAGAAATAAATTGTCTACTTGATTGAAAAAGATCGACTCCATCGCCGCGTCATTAGTAACCACGGTCATGATAATATCTGAATTTTCAGTCACTTCCGCTAAAGTATTTGCTTGAGTGCAACCTAGTTCTTTTGCTAAAGAGCCGGCAATATCTTGAGCCACATCATTCACGCAGCTTATCTGGTACCCTTTATCTTTTAGGTTACGGGCCATATTGGCTCCCATTCGGCCCAGACCGACTAATCCAATCCTCTTTTCTTTTGAATTCATAAGTATCTATTATTTCGATTTTGTAATAACAAGTGATAAAAAAACTTTACTTTGAATGGCTTGTATGTTCGTTTATGTCGACCTTTTTTAGGATCTAATCCTTTATTAATCGCCGGATCTTCGTTCATTCTAAATTCTCATTTCTCTCAAAATTAACCCATAAAAGAATATAAATATGTCTAAAATTGTACCTCTTATTAGTTCAGGAACTGCTGGCCCCCTCGGTGTTCTTCACCTTCCACGCCTTTGGCAAAAAGTTTCTCTTGAAGCAGCCGATAAACTTGCCGACGGTTATCCAGGAATTGGAGCAGGATATGATTCCATGGTCATTGATGCCCTGGGATTAAACGCCGATTCAGTGCGTAGTTTTATCACTGAATCCAAACCGACTTATCCACAGTTTGAAGCTTGGGTCAGGTCTCAGGATGGAGTTAAACTGGATGAATCCACAATTAGTGCATTGAATGATTCGATTACTGGATATGTTCACGACGATGCAACTCGCCAGTCTATCCTCTCTGCAAGTGGATTATCTGATGGTGACCCCAAGGACGCGATTAACCTTAATCTTTTAGATGACTGGTTAGAGTTCCACGCATCTGAAATTGCTTAAAACTTTTTCTATTTTCCAATGCAGAGCCGGTCATTAATTGACCGGCTTTGTTTTTGGGTTCTTTAATTATTAAAAGGAATAGGAATGTAAACTTGCCATGCCCCCACGATTTATCATAAGCCTGCAACTATGTTTGGATTAATTAAAAACCAGAGCGGAGAAACCCTTGACTATACCTTTCATCAAGGCTTAGCGGATAGCCTTGATCTGTTTATCATTGGCCACGGAGTCACGGGTAATAAGGATCGACCCTTTGTCGTGGCTCTAGCCGAAGCGGTTGCCAATGCGGGCATTCATACCCTCCGATTTTCTTTTGCAGGGAACGGGAGTTCAGAAGGTGAATTTCGAGATTGTACGATTTCCAAGGAAGTTGAAGATCTCCAGGCGGTATTGACTACGGCAGTGGACAATGGTTACCGTGTAACCTACGCGGGCCATAGTATGGGCGGTGCAGTCGGTGTATTAGCCACCGCTGAGGATTCACGGATTCAATTTTTGATTTCACTCGCAGGTATGGTCAATACGGAGAAATTTTACGAAACAGAATTTGGGGAAGAAATTCCTGATAAGGGATGTATGTGGGAAGAAACAGATTATCCGCTTTCATCCAAGTTTGCCGACGATCTGCGGGCCATTCAATCTACCGCTCCTCAGGCTGCTCAAATTTCTGTACCGTGGCTCTTGGTTCATGGCACCACCGATGATGTCGTCTTGATTGATGATTCCCGTGAAGCCTATTCCCTTGCTACCGAACCCAAAAAATTAGTTGAAATCGACGGGGCAAATCATGTCTTTTCGGAGTCTGGTTTACAGCCCATGATTGAGGCCGTGATTTCATGGTTGAAGGATAGTCTTAAGCGCTAACCGCTTAACTTATTTTGATTCCAGTCCAGCTGTATTGACTGAGATTACACGGTAGTTCGATTTTCCACCAGTTTCTGCTTGTTCATCCTTGAAGGTCATTTTCACCAAGGGAAGAGTCGGAGTGTCGCTGTATAGAAGCCCCTGAAAGAGTGGCCGACCAAAACGATTAGTTGGATTCTCGGGCACTTGGCCAATTTTTTTACCATCCCGTTTGATAATAAAGTAAGCAATTCCACTTTCAAAATCCGCTTCTGCATTCCAGGTTATTACATTACCCTGCACCTTTAAATGAGTAGGTTGGGGCGGAGGGGTTGAATCGGAAATATTCGTATCTTGAACAAATTGCATCCACGCTTTGGCGATTTTCGCACTGGGTAGCCAAATTGCCAGGTTCGGATTCCCTTCGAATTTATTTGCAGGCACTGCCTTCTTGCCGAGCAATGGAGATAACCAAGCTTTTTCCATCGGCATCGAACGCAGTGCACCTCCGACTTTTTTGGGTAGGCGAGCATTAAGGCATTCATCAAACCAAGGAATCGCGAGGTAGCGTTGGTTTCCACATTCGTGTGAGGTCAACGGGTCAACCGCGACCCCGATTAACCCACCCATACCCCTAATTTTATTAAAGAAGAGTTGATTGGTGGGCCAAGCCCCTGAGAAACGGCCCGTCTTAATTGTTACTCCTTCTTGCGTTCCTAGGTTACACATCATGGGCACCTGGAGTGCGGTAGTGGGTAAAGTATGTTTCTTGATCGCAATTCGATCCGGATTATTCTCAAAGAGGGGAACCCCCGAACGAAGCCAGACAGCCGCAATACGTTCCGGGTGTAATAAAGTCATCCCACCGACCCAATGTCCTCCACCACTATGTCCCCAAAGTGCCCAGGGAAGCTCGCTCAGTTCATTATGCCCACTCAATTCACCAAGATCTTTTAAGCCTTTTTGAAATGCTTGATCGGAGCCATTCCTTGGATCGCACCACATTTGACAATCTGCTTTACCAGGCTGTTCGTAGGTGGGAGCGAGTAGGGCGCAATCATGCTTTTTTGCCAAGGCTTGCCAATGGAGATCATAAGCCCCCGTTAATCCAGATTTACAAGATCCTTCCCCGCATCCGTGTTGGTGTACGATTACTCCACGAAGTTTTTTTACCCCTTCCGGTATCCAAATGGTATACTTAACGGGGAAGATTAATTCTCCCGGTTTTACAGAGGCCTCATACCTGACCCGGTAGTAGGGAGGATCGGCTTCGGGTGAAATATCATAAGGTGGATTCTGTCCATAGAGTATCGAGGACAAGAAAGTTAGTATTATCAGAAGTTTAGTCATAAAGAATGTCAAACATGGTTCGCTCATAGAGTAAATACTCGAAGAGTGGTAAACGCTTTTTTCCCATTAAGACTTCTTATTAACCAGACTGTAAATTAGGGTATAGTGGCTTGTGTTAGCCAATGAATTCCTATTAGTAATGTGCGATGAAAATGATTCTATCTCTACTCACTCTCCAATTTGTTTTTACCTCCTTTCATGTTCTAGGTAAACAAACTGAATCACCCAATGTGGTAATGATTCTAAGCGATGATCAAGGCTACGCCGATTATGGTTTTATGGGCCATTCAATAATTGAAACTCCTCACCTCGATCTTCTGGCTGCCGAAAGTTTGAGATTCGAGAGAGGGTACGTAACCACCGCACTTTGTAGTTCTTCCTTATCGACTATGCTTACCGGTCTTTACCCCCACGAGCATGGCACAACCGGGAATGATCCATTGAGGGGGATTTCCCGAGCACCTTGGATAGAAAAGTTCGAGAAATCTCCACAGCTTCCAGCAATACTTGCAAAAAAAGGATACCTTACCTTACACACAGGCAAATATTGGCATGGCAAACCATCCCGTTCCGGTTTTACCCATGATATGGGAGATACAAAAAGACATGGTTCTGCTTTTTCTTTAAGTATTGGAAGGAATACCATGGAACCAATCTATAATTTTATTGAGGAGGCAGAAGAAAAGAAAAAACCATTCTTCGTCTGGTATGCTCCCTTCTTGCCACATACCCCCCATAATCCACCCGCGGAATTGGAGAAGAAGTATCAGAAACTGGGAGCTGGCGGACAGTCCAAGTATTTTGCAATGTGCGAATGGTTTGATCAAAGCTGTGGTCAATTACTCGATTATTTGGATGAGAAAAAACTGGAAGAAAACACCTTGGTGGTTTATGCGTGCGATAATGGATGGGGCAGCTTGAAGGGGATTAAGGGTTCAGTCAAAGCATCGCCCTATGAACTGGGGGTACGTACGCCCATCATGTTTCGTTGGCCCAATAGAATAAGCCCCGAGGTCAATAAGGTCGATCTGGCTAGCAATCTTGACCTCGTACCAACTATTCTTCGAGCCTGTGGACTCGATCCAAAGCCAAGAATGCAAGGTATTGATTTGCTCGATAGAAAAGCAGTTTCTAAGCGGGATGCCTTGTTTTTGGAAAACTTTACCCATGATATGTTGGATGCGAATCGGCCCGAGGCAGCCTTGCGGGCACGCTCTATTGTTCTTCGAGATTGGAAACTAACCCTTTGGAGAAATACGGATCGTCGATTAAGAACCCAAGGATGGCAGATTGAGATTCCCGAGCAAAGAGTCGAACTCTTTAATCTTACCAATGATCCCGAAGAATCGCAGAATCTTGCCCAAAAGAATCCTGAAGTATTGACCCGATTAACCGCTAGGGTCAATCATTGGTGGAATCCTAAATGACCGGGGTTATAATCAGAATTGAACAGGATATAACTTCCTTTGGCTTGCCAGAAACTTCGTAACTTATTTGAAAATAGAATTCCTCAGCCCGAGTGAAAGCTCGGAGGTTGAATTATTTTAAATTCCATTTTGGACTTTTTCCAAGCTGGGCTTAGTATGCAAAGATGTCTTCATTCACAAATTCTTCCCCAGATCGTGAAAAATCTCCTTATGCACTTGAAGTGTTGGGTGTATCCAAGTCATTTGGTTTGGTTGATGTTCTTAAAAAAGTCGAACTCAAGCTCAAGGTTGGTGAACGAGTTGCCTTGATGGGGCCTAGCGGAAGTGGTAAGTCGACCCTGTTGAATTG
>CAWUUU010000290.1:0-14216 GCA_963924995.1 uncultured Opitutales bacterium | reverse complement strand
CCTCTTTTATTACCAACCTACTCCCATTAAGAAGATTCTCGGACTCAGTGGCAATCTTGGGCCTGCCCTTGATCTTTTTGAAATGGATGAAAAGGGGATGACATACCGTTACACCCCGGACCCAGGTTATAAAATGCTGATCGATCTGCGAACCGGGCCAGCTTACGATGTAAGCAAACCTCCGAGATTGGCAGTTTGGCTCGAAAACCAGTCATTCTATCACATTAAAACTCTTTATTCCTCTGAAACCAATGATAGCCGCGAACAACTTCCCTACTGGGCTTTTAAGGTAAGAGGATGGGAGAAGGCACAGAAGGAAGCCGAAGAGAAAAGCATGGCTTTGGAAGATTCAATCGATGCCGTATCTGAAGCCACATCTAATGGCTCATTTGACCCGGCTGATTATATTCTGCCGAGAGAGCAAAATTCACCCATGCCTTACCGGCTATTGATAGAAGTCAACCAGCCCAATGACCCCTCCAGCAAGTTGGACGACCAGCCATCCCTGGTTTATGAAATCGAAGTCGATAATTATGCGCCCCGTACCTTCCAGCTTCTTGAGCTAGTCGGGTATCCAGTTTTGGATAAGGATGAAGAAAAAGAGGAATGGTCACTCAGATACGCAGATGAAAGTATCGAATCAGCTTTTGAAATTGTGGACAGTGCTCTTTTGCAGATTGACCGAAAGGTAGAGAGATCATTTTTTAAGTCTTCCACTCAACCCTGAAGGTTTTATTAAACTACCTCGTTCATAAAAATAAAAATTTAATTCGTCCGTAAGATTCAATTACCAACAGACATCTATTAGTAAGCATGTCTCACTCCACACATAATATAAACCCGGATGATATCGTTCAAGATGTCCTTAATGGAAACAAAGATCGATTCCACTTACTCGTTCGCGAGTACGGTCTCTTAGTCCGAGGCTATCTTGCTGCACGAGTTTACCATTTGGAAGACGCGGAGGACTTGGCACAGGAAGCATTCCTTATCGCCTTTTCCAAATTATCCACTTACGAAATTGGGACTAATTTTCGGGCTTGGCTTCTGAGTATTGCCAAGTTCCAACTTTCCAACCATTGGCGAAAAAATAGCCGCCGGGCCAACACCATGGACAAATTTCGGCATGACATTGCCGATGCGATCCAACCGGAAATGATAAAAACTTCCGACGAACTGGAGCAGAATCGTATCAAACGACTCCTCCATTGTATTTCTCTTTTACCCGACCGTACCCGTCATCTTATTCGTGCAGGACTCGATGGGGTACGCATGGAATCTTTGGTCGAGGAATTGAATGTAAAACCAAACGCGATTTACCAGCTTCGCCACCGGGCACATATCGCCCTACGAAAATGCATGGATCAAAAGAAACCTGAAGCCGCATCATGAATAGTTTCGAAAAAGACCAGGATTTCCTGGATTTGCTTGCCGCATGGCATGAGAATAAAAACCTCTCTCCTTCAAGACGTAAAAAACTCCTCCGGCGACTCGAGCAGGACGATCACTTGCGACTTGAACTCGCCCGTGAGATCGAAATGGCCGGGCTCACCCGGGCCGCACAGGCAGGTGAACCCCGCTGGTTGGAACTGGAAGAAAAGCTTGGCGTTTCGAATCAAAAGGATTCTCCTGATTTTGAATCTTCTGTCATGGATCGACTTTCAAAATCTGATTCATGGGGCATAAATCAAATTTTTTCTTTCCCTCAATTTGCCTGGATTGGAATCGCCGCTGCCTTGGTGCTGGCCTTCTTTTATATATCCAATGATCAACAATATGATAACGGAGTTGCCCAAGTGATTCGGCTTGAAGGTGAAAATAACTTTCATACTCAAAACCAAATCCTCAAAAAGGGAGAAGAATTTACTATCGAGCAGGGCTTGGTGGAAATGGCATTCCGGGAGACTGGTGTGCACCTCGTGGGGACGGGTCCTCTGAAAATGACTGTCATCAGTAATGATCGCATCTTTTTAAACGAGGGGGAGATCAAATTAGTGGTACCCCCTCAAGGGATTGGGTTTGTGGTGGATACCCTGGAAAGAAAATTCGTGGACCTGGGAACCAGTTTCGTAGTGCAGGCAAATAAAGAAGGCTCAAAGGTTCTCGTTTTGGAAGGAGAAATTGCGGTTGGAGCAAGAAACGATAATCCGAGCCAGCTAATGGGTAAAGGATCGATGGCCAATTTTGACCGGGATGGAAAAATGAACCTTCGCTCCCAAAGACCAAGTGGAGTGCCTGAACTTACAGTACCACCAATGATTCAAACTTCTTCGTCTTTGAAAGGAAAAATCTTTGGAATCGTAGAGGGCACAGAAGACATTGGAATCAGAAAAAACCTCCAAAAAGACAAGACAATCTCCAATCTAATACTCCCCTTGGTACGCTCGAAATTTAGAAATCGCGACTGCCTGCAGAGTTTCATGCAGGGGCGCCCGTTACGATTCACAGGAATTGCCGGGACATATAATCATTTCCCTGAACATACCAGTTTAGTTCCTTACTCTCGCCCCCATGGATGGATGGCTTGGTACGAAGGGAAAATCAAAGCTCCCGAACCGGGCCGTTATCGATTTTGGGGCTACGCAGATAACAACTTACTTGTGGCCTTGAATGGAAAACCTGTCTTTGAAGGTTCCCGATATGATTCACACTTCCGAAATGATCTTGAGGTTTTCCGTAACAATCATCCTTCCTATCCATGTCTCAACGCACGGGCCGGATTTGCCCGTGGAAAATGGTTTGAAGTAGGAAAAGATTCTCTTCAGATCGATCTTCTTTTTGGAGAAACCAGTGAGAACCTAACCTCAGGTATACTCCTGATTGAAAAGGAAGGGGCCTCTTATGAGAAGACTTATTGGGGCCAGCCCAAGTGGCCTCTTTTTCTAACCGAGTATCCAAAGGTAAAACAATTGGCTGAGTTGGAAGTTCTCCGCATACACATGGAAGAAAGTATTCAGGGCTCTTTTTCTGTTCAGGAAAAATCCGTTTGGCAAGTGGTGACTGGTTCCTAAATTAATTTTGCCTAATCCAATTTTCCTGTTTGCCCCAAGCCCTATCGATTGAAATTATTTTTATTTCATAATTCTATTATTACCTATGATTAACAAATCTGCCCGCCTCATATTACTTAATATCATTGCTCCTCTTTTTGGATTCTCCCAATTACCGGCACAATCATCAGTTGATTTATTCAACGGCAAAGACCTGACCGGTTGGATTGGAAAGCAGGAATTTTGGCGGGTCGAAAATGGGACCATTGTAGGTGAGACGACCAAAGACAAGCCCACCAATGGAAATACTTTCCTGATTTGGAAGGGTGAACAGGTACAGGACTTTGAGTTTTCATGCATGGTGAAATTTAAAGGAAATAATTCAGGTGTCCAGTATCGTAGTCAACCAGTAGGTGAGCTAAAAGAATACGTATTGCGCGGCTATCAGGCAGACTTACACCCGAAGCAGGAATTCTTTGGCATGCTTTATGGAGAAAAATTTGGGAAAAGAGGAATCATCGCCAAGCGTTGGCAAAGAGTGAATGCAAAAGGGGATAAGGATGTTGAGTTGCTCGGGTCGGTTGGCGACAAGACCGAACTCGATGGAACCAAGTGGAATAAATTAAGTATTATAGCGGTGGGTAACCGCCTCATTCATATGGTCAATGATGTGATCACGGTGGACATTACCGAAAATCATCCGGATGCGATCGCTAAGGGCCACCTTGGCCTGCAGCTCCATCAGGGAGATGCAATGAAAGTTCAATTTAAACAAATCAAATATCGTAAACTTTCCGGAAACAGTGCGAAAGAAGCACTCGAGAAAGCCACCGGGAGCAAACCAAAAAAGCAGGCGGCCCAATTTACTCCTTCCAAGAAAATGGAATCTCTTACCCGTTCTGCAACTTCTCCCGCCCGGATCAATATTGCTGACGGATTCAAAATCGACCTCCTCTATTCCGTACCCATGGAAAAACAGGGTTCATGGGTGGCGATGTGTATGGATGATAAAAATCGCCTGATTGTAAGTGATCAATATGGTGGACTTTATCGTTTCCCCGTTCCCGAAGCGGGTAAAAATGTTGACCCAAGTACCATCGAGCAAATCACTTATTCCACCGAAAAACCGGGCATGAAGTCCCCCACAGATGCTCAAAAGAAACTTCCACAAATTGGACATGCTCAGGGACTATGCTATGCATTTGACAGCCTCTATGTCGTAGTTAATTCCCGATCGAGTTCCACTGGTGCCGGCGTATTCCGTCTTTTGGATACCAATAACGATGATCAATTTGACAAGATCGTAACCATCAAAAAACTTTCCGCAACTGGTGGCGAACACGGTCCCCATGCGATCTTTCCTTCTCCAGATGGCAAACATCTCTATGTGGTAATGGGCAATCAGACGAACTTACCCGAAGATTATACCCATTCCCGGGTTCCTGAACTTTGGGGTGAGGATCAGTTATCTCCATCCTTACAGTATTTTATGAAGGGTGCGGTGGCTCCTCTTGGTCATATCGCACAAATTGATCCAGAAGGAAAGACTTGGGATGTAATGTCCACCGGATTTCGAAACCAGTATGACGCCGCAATCAACCGTGAAGGGGAACTCTTCACCTACGATGCGGATATGGAATGGGACATGAATACTCCGTGGTACCGCCCTACCCGGGTTAACCATGTGATTGACGGGGCCGATTTTGGCTGGCGCACAGGGTCTGGTAAATTCATGGATTACTGTAGCGATACCTTCGGTACAGTCGTGGATGTCGGACCGGGCTCCCCCACTGGAGTAAGTTTTGGATACGGAGCCAAATTTCCCGAAAAATATCAGAATGCATTTTTTATCAGCGACTGGTCGTATGGAAAACTCTACGCCGTACACCTCACTCCCAAGGGTTCAACCTATGTCGGAAAAGTGGAGGAATTTGCCAGTGCCCAACCTTTCCCACTCACTGATCTTTTGGTGAATCCAAAAGACGGAGCGATGTATATTGCCGTTGGGGGCAGAAAGGTACAGTCCGGACTTTATCGTGTAACTTACATTGGCAAGGAAGCTACTGTAGCGGCAAAATCTATGCCCGGAGGTGAGGAAGCAAGAAAACGCCGGCAAGCTCTTGAATCCTTCGTACAAAAAAACGCCAAACCAGCCAACAAAAACCAATTAAATAAGATTTGGGGCTCTCTTGGTGCCAAGGATCGCGGTATCCGCCACGCCGCACGGGTTGCATTGGAAAAACAACCAGTTAAGAATTGGAAAAACCGGTTAGCCTCCGAAAAAAGTCCGGTGATTGCATCCGCCGCAATGATTGCCCTGGCAAGATCCGATGTCAAAAGTGGTGCAACCGTTCTTCAAAAAGTGATGACTTTTAAGTACCGGAATATGAAATCACGCCAGCAAAAACTCGATCTGCTTCGCTCCATTACTTTAGCCCTGACTCGAGGAGGACAACCCGCTCAGGCGCAAAAAGATAAACTCCTACGATGGCTCGACTCTATTTATCCCGCTTCCACGCCCGTGGAAAATCGTGATATATCTGCAATTATGCAATTCCTCCAGGCCCCCTCAGCCGCTCGTAAAGGAGTGGCATTGCTACGCGGAGCTTCCGGACAGGAAGAACAAATTGGGTACGCCCTTAATCTTCGCCACCTGAAAACAGGATGGACCTCCATGCTTCGCGAAACCTATTTTAAATGGTTCGTACTCTCTGGAAATTTCAAGGGCGGTGCACGCCTCAGCAATTACCTCGATGGGATAAAGAAAGATGCTATTGCCTCTGTTCCTGAGCTTGAAATGACAGTTGGCCTAAAAAAGATAGTTGATACAAAGCCACAGTCCAGTGCTCCTCAATTTACCTTTGAACCCCGTTCATTTGTTAAGAATTGGACCATGAAAGAAATGGGCAAGTGGGTACCCAGCGGGGTCCCTGATAAACGGGATTTCAAAAATGGCCGTCAAATGTTTGGTGCCGGGAGTTGTTACGCCTGCCACCGGATTGGCGGAGAAGGTGGAGCGGTCGGGCCGGACCTCACTTCCGTAGGCGGTAAGTTTGGAGGTTACGATCTGATTGAGTCCATCGTGGATCCGGGAAAAGAAATCAGTGATCAGTACGGTTCGAGCATATTTAGCCTAACCGACGGTACTCAACTTAATGGCCGGATCATGAACATGAAAAACAATGAATACTGGGTGAACACCGACATGATGCAACCGAGTGCGGTGACCAAAGTGAAGGCCGAATATCTGACCTCTATCGAACCATCCAGTATTTCCATGATGCCCCCAGGGCTCCTCAATACCATGGACAAAGAAGACATTCTTGATTTGATGGCCTACCTGATTGCAGGGGGTAAATCCGATCACGAACTCTTTACCCGATAAACTTACCATATTTTAAGATCCATTAATTAACTACTTATGAAAAAAATTATTAGTTTATTCTGCACGCTAAGCATTTGCCTTAGTATAGACGCCAAAAATTCTCCAAATGTATTATACATCATTTCTGATGACCAGGCATGGAACGATTATGGTTTTATGGGACACCCCCAGATCAAGACTCCTCACCTGGACAAGCTTTCCAAGGAGAGCGTCCTTTTTGAACGCGGATATGTTCCCACCGCCCTATGTCGCCCTTCGCTAGTGACACTCGCCACTGGGCAATATGCTCATAAACATGGAGTTACCGGGAACGACCCCTCTCCAAAATATGCTGAGCGTGATTCGGACCTAATGAACCAGCAAAAAGCCAAACTCATCTCCTACCTCGACCGATTTGATACCTTACCTAAACTACTTGGAGAAAAAGGGTACCTTAGCCACCAGAGTGGAAAATGGTGGGAAGGGAATCATAAGCATGGTGGTTTCACTCATGGAATGACCCGTGGCTTCCCCCAACAAGGAGGTCGTCATGGGGACGACGGATTGAAAATTGGCCGGGAAGGCTTGCAACCTGTCGAGGAATTCGTTGATCATGCAGTAGCTGAGAAAAAACCCTTCTTTCTATGGTACGGAGTCTTTCTCCCCCATACTCCACACAATCCACCAGAGCGTCTGCTCAAGCCTTATCGGGATATGGGCCTTCCTCTCCCCATTGCCAAATACTATGCCAATTGCACCTGGTTTGACGAAACTTGCGGTCAGTTAATTGACATCCTCGAAAAACGTAATCTGCGTGACGACACCCTGATTGTCTATGTCACCGACAATGGGTGGATCAACCGAACTGACCGGACTGCCTATGCCCCCCGTTCCAAGCAAACCCCTTACGAAGGCGGTATTCGTACGCCAATCATGTTTTCCTGGCCCAATGGAAACCTGAAGAACGGAAAACGAAAAGATGTGGTCTCCTCGATTGATCTTTTCCCCACCGTTTTAGCCGCCACCGGTGCCCGTACACCCAAAGATTTGCCCGGCTTAAACCTTCTCGATAATTTAAAAAATGAAAAACCCATCAAAAGAAAGGGTATCTTTGGAGAAAGCTTCGCCCATGACATCGCAGATGTCGAGAACCCCGAGGAGTCGCTCATCTTCCGATGGACCATTGAAGGAAAATGGAAACTTTTGCTTACCTATGACGGGGAGGTTAACCGCTATAAAACAACCCATCCACGGGAAGAAAAACGTCCTCAATTATTCAATTTGCTTCAAGACCCCAAGGAGGAAAAGAATTTGGCCGAGCACAACCCCAAAGTCGTGGCCAGACTGGCCGCTAAAATCGGCAAGTGGTGGCCAGTCAAGGAACGCAAGGTTCTGACTAAGTGGGAGTAAACAGATCTCTATGAAAACGGTCTCCTTTATCTTCATTTTTCTCTCTGCCTTTGCTTTATTTGCCGTAGAGAAAACTAAGCCAAATATTATTCTCTTCCTCGTTGATGACATGGGATTGATGGATACATCTGTACCCATGCTGGCCGATCAGAATGGGAAGCCAGCCAAGCATTCGCTCAATGATTGGTACCGCACCCCAAACATGGAACGCTTGGCGAAACAGGGTGTTCGCTTTTCCCAGTTTTATGCCCAATCAGTCTGCTCGCCGACCCGGGCATCAATTATGACGGGGCAAAACTCGGCTCGCCATCGGGTTACCCAATTTATTTCTCCGGAAACAAAGAACGCTGGACCCGATGATTGGAAATGGGAAGGTCTGACTTCTCAAGACATCACTCTTCCCTCCGTTCTTCGATCCAATGGATACCATACAATCTTTGCCGGCAAAGCCCACTTTGCACCCACTGGATACGAAGGAGAAGACCCAACCAAACTGGGCTTTGACATTAATATCGCCGGGTGTTCCTTTGGGGCTCCCGGAAGTTATTTGGGAGAAGATGGATATGGAAATCTGGATCCGAAAAGAAAAAGAAGAGCAATCCCCGGTTTGGAAAAATATCACAAGACCGACACTTTTCTATCTGAAGCCATTACCCTTGAGGCGAAGGAAGCGATCACTCAATCTCTGAAGAAAGATAAGCCCTTCTTCTTGTACATGTCTCATTATGCCGTGCATAGCCCTTTTCAGGCGGATCGTCGCTTTGAGGAAAACTATAAGGACTCAACCAAATCAAGACCTGCCAAATCCTTTGCCACCCTGATCGAGGGTATCGACAAATCCCTCGGCGACCTCATGGATCATGTGACAGACAAAGGTGTGGCCGAAAACACGCTGATTTTATTTGTGGGGGACAACGGATCGGACGCTCCGCTTGGGGATAATTATGGCTACTACAGTTCGGCTCCCTTACGAGGAAAAAAAGGAACCTGCTACGAGGGAGGATTACGGGTGCCTTTTATTGCCAGTTGGGCACAAAGAGGAGATCAGAACAAATTTCCGATTGCTCGTAATCATCTCCATACTAAGCAAATTGGAACGGTCATGGATATTTATTCAACAATCCTTGATGCGAGTGGAGCAAAAAATCCACAAGAGCATGTGATCGATGGAGTGAGCCTACGAAAGCAACTCTCCGGGAAGGTAAACCAAAACCGTTTAGATCATTTCATGTGCCACTTTCCTCATTCGCACAGAAGTTCTTACTTCACATCCTATCGCAGAGGGAACTGGAAACTGATCTACCGCTATCTCACCGAGGGAGGAAAAAGAAAAAGCAAAAATCCTCTTCCTCAGTACGAACTTTATAATTTAAAAAACGATCCCTACGAAACAAAAAACCTGGCTCTTGAAAATCGTCCCAAAGTAAACGAAATGATCAAGCTTATGAGCTCCCAGCTCAAGGATGAAGATGCTCTTTTTCTGGTGCGGGACGATAAGTTTTTAAAGCCTGCACTTCTGAAATAAACCCCCAATTTCCCCTTACTATTGGGGAGACTAAATTAACCCTCCCCTACAATATTTTTATGAAGACGAGAAATATCATCACCGCTCTGATACTTTTACCCCTTTTCACTTTTGCTCAGGGGAAAAAACAAAAACAACCGAATATCGTCTTCATCTTCATTGACGACCTCGGATGGGGGGATGTTGGTTGCTATGGAAATGATTTTATTGATACTCCCAACATAGACCAATTAGCCAGAGATGGAATGCGTTTCACCGACTTCTATGCAGCCGGTGCGGTTTGCTCCCCGACTCGGTGTGCGGTACAGTCTGGCCAGAACCAGGCACGTATTGGTATCACCGCACATATACCCGGTCACTGGCGCCCTTTCGAACGTGTGATCAACCCACAAACTACGATGGCCCTACCCTTGGATGTGGTAACCGTTGCGGAAAGTATGAAAGAAGCTGGATACACCACGGGATATGTGGGTAAGTGGCACCTCGGTCGCGGAGATAAGTATGGACCATCTAAGCAAGGCTATGACTTTGCCGCAGAGATCAATGGCCCCCACCTACCCGGACGATTCCGAGCAACCGATCCAAAGATTACAAAGCCTCGAACCGATCAGTTCCGGACTGATTATGAATCTGAATTGTGCGAATCCTTCATTCAGGAAAACAAAGATCAACCGTTCTTTCTGATGTTATCCCCCTTTGCTGTACACATCCCGCTCGGAAGTAAATCCGGCCTAGTCGAGAAATACCGCAAGCGGGCCAAGGAAAAAAATCGTAACCTGCCCCACCCCGTCTATGCTGGATTGGTTGAGGAAGTGGATGATCAAGTGGGGAGAATTATCGCTGAATTAGAAAAGCAAAACCTGACTAAAAATACCATGGTCGTTTTCACCTCAGACAATGGGGGACTCATTAAACGCTATGACTACCAGGAGGAAGCGGACGACATCGTAAGCGATCTGGCTCCGCTTAAGGGCGAGAAAGGTTCTCTTCACGAAGGAGGAATCCGGGTTCCCCTAATTGTTAAGTATCCCGGAGTAGTAAATGCAGGCACCACCTGTTCCGAACCTGCGATCTCCTACGATTTCTATCCGACCTTCGTGGAAGCGGGCAAAGGAAAACTCCCCACAAACCAGACCATTGACGGTCTCAATATTTTACCTCTTTTACAAAACCCAAAAGCAAAATTAAACCGCAAAGCCATCCACTGGCACTATCCACACTATCACCACGATCGACCCGCCAGTGCGATCCGTGAACGCGATTGGAAACTAATCGAATACCTTGATGGGAGTGGAGACGTCGAGCTCTATCATATCGCTCAGGATTTGAGTGAATCCAAGAACTTAGCAAATGAGAAAAAAGGTAAAGTCGGAGACCTGAAACAAAAACTCATTGCTTGGCGAAATGATGTACTCGCCCGTATCCCGATCCCCAATCCATCCTACGATCCCAAACGGGCTCACGAATGGTGGAGTCGACGATCTGGTAAACCAATAGACAGCAGTTCTCGAAAAAGATTTCCGGAATCTGAAAAGCATCTCTAGTTCCGAATTTATAGATTAACTTTAAAAATTCATTACGACTCGCTTAGTAAATTGACACCAAAGATACCTCCTTTTAATTTATTAGTATAGTGTAGCAGATCTTTTTACACTGACTCATTCAAAGAATGAAATTTATAAAATACAAATTCAGCGGTTCAAAATACCTTTGGGGATTGGGATTATTTTTACTTGGGCTAAACCTCGATGCGGGGAAACCCAACATTGTATTCATCTTCTCGGATGATCATGCAACCCAGTCTATTTCTGCATACGGTTCGAGAATTAACCGAACCCCGAATATCGACCGGATAGCCACAGAGGGGGCCTTGTTCGAGGCAAACTTTTGCACCAATTCGATCTGCGGGCCAAGCCGGGCCAGTATCCTGACTGGTAAACACAGTCATAAGAACGGATTCAAGATAAACGGTAATCGCTTCGATCCCGATCAATTGACCTTCCCTAAGCTCTTGCAAAAAGTCGGCTACCATACTGCGGTATTCGGAAAATGGCACTTGGGCACCAACCCGACGGGCTTCGACAAATGGATGGTCTATCCAGGCCAAGGAAGTTATTATAAACCCGATTACCTAACCCCCAATGGCAAAAAAGTCATCCCCGGTTACTCGGTCGAAGTCACCACCGACCTGGCCCTTGATTTTCTTTCCAAGCAGAATAGAGACGAGCCTTTTCTGCTCATGTGCCAGTACAAGGCACCGCACCGCAACTGGATGCCCGGCCCAAAATACCTGACCAAGTACGACGATATTTCTATACCCGAACCCGAAACCCTCTTCGACGACTATTCGAAAAGAGCAGCCGTACTAGGTATGCATAAGATGGGAATCGATGACCACATGTCCTTTTTCTATGACCTGAAGGTCGAGGGTCATGAAGACCAGCGATATGCAAAAACGATGAACTCATTCCTTGGACGGATGAGCAAGGAACAAAGAACAGCCTGGGATTCCGCTTATGGTTCCAAAAACGATGCCTTCCTCAAATCAAACCTGCAAGGAAAGGAGCTCGTGCGATGGAAATACCAACGCTATGTGAAAGATTACCTCCGATGCGTCGCCGCCGTGGATGATGGGGTCGGCCGTATTTTGGATGCTTTGGACAAACTTGGATTGAGTGAAAATAGTATCGTGATCTACTCCTCCGACCAAGGCTTCTACCTTGGCGAGCACGGTTGGTACGACAAGCGTTGGATTTACGAGGAATCCCTCAAGATGCCATTGGTCATGCGTTGGCCCGGAAAAATTAAGCCCGGGACGAAAATCAAAAAACTTACCCAAAATATTGACTTCGCTCCCTTTTTCCTCGATGCCGCCGGATCGGAAATTCCTGATGAGATTCAGGGAAAGAGTCTCATTCCCCTCTTTAAAGATCCGAATTCTGCATGGCGAAACGCTATTTATTATCATTATTACGAGGCGGGCGGACATGGGGTTCCTGCACATTACGGGATTCGCGACGAGCGCTATAAACTTGTGCATTTCCCCAAAAGCGACGAATGGAACCTCGTTGACCTGAAAAAGGACCCTATGGAAATGCAAAGCTTTCATGAAAGTCCAAAGTATCAAATGACTCTTGCTAGCATGCAGGCAAAATTAACCGCACTGCAAAACAAGTACGGAGTCAAGCTAGCTCGATAACTTGGGTCTTTTGACATGCTCACAGCCCCATCTAATTTATCAAAAGGTATGAAGACACATTTCGGAAAGATAATGCTTGGGCTATCATTACCGATCATCGCTTTTATCTATTTCCTCTTTACACCGAAGGAACATTATTCGGAAAAAACAAACGAAAAACATTATTCCAAACCACTGCCCAAGATCGCTTCCGTAATTTCTCCATCCGTTTCCAGGAAAAAAGAGCATGGAGAACAAAAAGGGCTACAACATAATTTCAAAGCAGAAGCTCTTTCGGATAGCCCTGTCCATTTATCCTCAAAAATAGAGGACTATGATCTGACTACTGTAGGAACTTCAAAGGCAATGCCCAAATCACCCAAGTGGAAAAAGGAACTGGATTCTTATTTAGAGTTTGACGGAGATAAACCACCCAAGGAATTTCTTCGTTCCCTTACTATTAAGAATTGGCAACAGGCTAGAGATGCTCTGGCCACTGCTTATCAAAAAGATAACCTCCCGGGAGACAAAAAATTTCAAGATAAGTTTTGGAAAAGAGTCGGGGAAATTGGAGGGAAAGGGTTGGCCATGGAACTTTTGAAACAGTCAGACCCGGCTTTTACTCAAATCATAAAGGGTTGGGCGTCGGTCAATCCACAGGCTATGTTTGATTATTATGCGGCATTGGACATTAAATCTCCAGAAGTACAAACTTACCTTGACCAGAACAACGGCCGTGAGCTTCAATTTATTGATCAATTCTCCAGTGCGATTATTGATGAACTATTACCGAACTCAAATAAAAATATCACAGAGGTTGAGCTCGCTAAAGCGAATGAAGCCATAGACTACTTTGTCCAAAGTGATCCAATGAAAGGAGAATCTTTGATGCGGGAATTCACCGAACGGGTAATCGAGGGCCGTGATAAGGAAACCCTAAAGCAATGGGTCTCTGGATACAAAGAACCCGAACTGCAGTCAGCCACTGCCCAACGAGTTATTGAGAGTGGTGCTTTTGATGAAAATCCCCTCGAAGCGGTCGAATTTGCTAATTCGTTGGAATCTACCAAAGCCAAAAGATCTGCTCTTTCCTCCGCCTATGCTCGTCTGGCTGGGGGAGTTAATGGGCATGACCCGAATGTTACCGCCGCTGAACTAAATGCGATGGAAAACGGCTGGAAGAGAGACTTTGCCTTAAATGGATTTGCTCATGGTCTCGTACATAGTGATCCTGACGCAGCCATTGAATGGGCAAGCTCCATAAGTAACGAGAACTTTCGAGATGTAATAACCAAGAATATTACCAAAAGAATTAACGCTGAAGTCTTATCAAAATCAAATTCTCAAGAGGCTAAACAAGATTAAAGGGCAATCATGAAAAGCCTATTGCAAGGCGTGATTGTGAAGTTTTGTCTCTTTGTGGCAATCAGTACCCACCTTTTTGCTGAGACAAAGAAAACCGGCTCATTTGAAATAGAAACTTATGGATTCGAAGCACTCACCTTCTCCAAGCGGGTTAATGACCTGAATTATACTTATCAAGCAGAGGGGGTGCATCAAATTTTGACCACTGGAACAGATCCCTATGTTTGGCTCGATGGCATAGCCGAGGTGTATCAACCAACTGTTCCTTATGTAATCGCATTTGAATATCAGGCTCCTGAAGATTTCGGCGATATGGTATTTTATTATCGAACCGGAAAAGAAACTAAAACGCTCAGGACCCCTCTCAAGCGTTCCAAAGATTGG
>CAWUUU010000289.1:0-13286 GCA_963924995.1 uncultured Opitutales bacterium | reverse complement strand
CTTTTGCAGAGTCAGGGATGATTATACCGCCTTTTACTTGCTCGTCTTCATCGACGTGCTTGACCAAGACGCGATCTCCCAATGGAGTTATTTTTGGTTTGCTCATATTTTTTTGTTTTTGGTTATTTATATACTAGATTTCAGGGTTTTGGATACCTACTGGAATAATTTCCTCTGTAAGTATTCATTAAAATTAACTTTTCTCATTTTCTTCGTCCACGACTTCAAAATCAGCATCAACAATATCATCATCTTTCTTCTTCTCAGAATTCTCTGCGGGTTCACCTGCAGCAGTTGGGTCACCTCCGGGAGCACCTCCGGGAGCACCTCCGGGCATCGAACCACTTTTCATGACCTCTTGCCCTAATTCTTCGAATCCTTTTTGAAGTGAATCCTTTGCCGATTTTAAATCATCAATACTTGAACCGGTATTTTCTAAAACTTTTTTGGTGTCAGCAAGCAATGCATCAATTTTAGCCTTTAAGTCCTCAGGTGCTTTATCTCCAAGTTCACCAAGTTGTTTTTCGCATTGATAAACCATTGAATCCAAATCGTTCCTTATCTGAACCTGATCCTTTTTCTCTTTATCTATATCCGCAAATTTCTCCGCTTCTTTACGAAGTCGATCCACTTCATCTTCATCCATGCTGGAAGAACCAGAAATTGTTATTTTTTGATCCTTACCTGTTCCTTGATCCTTAGCATTAACATTTAAAATACCATTCGCATCGATATCAAAAGTGACTTCAATCTGAGGCGTGCCTCGGGGAGCGGAAGCAATTCCATCCAACTTAAAGGTTCCAAGAGTCTTGTTGTCCTGTGCCATAGAACGTTCGCCCTGTAAAACTACTATATCAACAGCTGGTTGACTATCGGCCGCAGTAGAAAATGTTTGTGCTTTCTTGGTCGGAATAGTGGTATTTCGATCAATCATTGGAGTGCAAACGCCACCGGCAGTTTCAATCCCTAAAGTTAGGGGAGTTACGTCTAGTAATAATACGTCATTAACATCACCCTGAAGAACACCACCCTGAACAGCAGCTCCAATCGCAACCACTTCATCAGGATTAACACCCTGATTAGGGTCCTTGCCACCCAATTCTTTAGCAAGCTCGACAATCTTAGGACTTCTGGTCATTCCACCGACGAGAACCAAATTATTCACATCACCAATGCTGAGTCCCGAATCTTTTAAACATTTCTCAAAGGGCCCCTTAGTCCTTGAGTAAAGATCATCACAAATTTGCTCAAGTTTCGCACGGGATAAAGTGACATTTAAATGTTTTGGACCAGAAGCATCCGCCGTAATAAAGGGAAGGTTGATATCTGTGGACTGGGATGAAGATAGAGACATTTTAGCCTTCTCTGCCTCTTCTTTAAGCCGTTGCATCGCCATTGGGTCACCAATTAAATCAATTCCCTGATCAGATTTAAATTCGTTAATCAACCAATCAATTATTCTTTGATCCCAATTATCACCCCCTAGTTGAGTATCACCATTGGTTGACTTAACCTCAAATACTCCTTCAGCGATCTCCAGGATTGAAATATCAAATGTACCTCCCCCCAAATCGTAAACCGCGATAGTCTCCTCACCTTTTTTATCTAAACCATAAGCAAGCGAAGCCGCTGTAGGCTCATTGATGATTCGCATAACTTCCAACCCGGCAATCGAACCTGCATCTTTAGTCGCACGTCTTTGATCGTCGTTAAAGTATGCAGGAACAGTGATAACTGCTTGTGTCACAGGTTCACCAAGGTAGGCTTCGGCATCAGCTTTCAACTTACCAAGAATCATTGAAGAAATTTGTTCAGGCATGAACGTTTCGGCCTTACCC
Organism: uncultured Opitutales bacterium; assembly: GCA_963924995.1. Lineage (GTDB taxonomy): Bacteria > Verrucomicrobiota > Verrucomicrobiia > Opitutales > Seribacteraceae > Seribacter. Next base: position 11,448 of record CAWUUU010000289.1, on the reverse strand, counting down.
TCAATTTCACACTCTATTACTGCAGAACCATTCTTTCCTTCAATGACTTTATATGGAAGCGTAGAAATTTCATCTTTAATTTCAGAAAATTTTCTGCCGATTAGCCTTTTAGAAGAAAAAATCGTATTCTCTGGATTTGTAACAGCTTGCCTCTTCGCTGCTTGTCCGACTAGACGTTCACCATTTTTACTAAATGCAACAATAGATGGAGTAGTTCGAACACCTTCCGCATTAGGTATCACTTTGGCGTCGCCAGCTTCCATTACTGCCATGCACGAATTACTCGTTCCTAGATCAATTCCAATTATTTTACTCACGGTGTATTATCTGCAACTATCATGCCTAATTCACGATTAATCATAAGTCACTCACGAACATAGGCTTACGACTAAACGAATTATTCGAAGTAATCAACTAAAGGGTAATGGTGTGACAATACGCCACTTATTTGTGACACAGTGTCCGCCAAACAAGTCACACTTCTTCGGGAGAAGACTCAGACTCTGTCGATTCAAGATCATCAAGAATTTCCATCACTCGATTTCCGCGTTCAATTCCAAAATCTTGGGTAAAAGTTAATTTCGGAGAATATTTGAGAATCACATGCTTGCTCACTTCTTTTCGTATTTCGCCTGTATGTCTACGAAAAAATTGTTGTGCTTCTCGTGCTTTCAAATCATCTCCAATCACAGAATACGCGACAACTCCATTACGTAAATCTGCGGATACATCAACATCAGTAATTGTCCAACAAACTGATTCAGAACGATAGCGACGTCTCAAGAAATTACCAACTTCTCTTTTGATTAATTCATTAACCCGGGCTAGGCGCAGGCTCATAGTCGCAAATTTATAAAGAAGGACGTATTTTCTCGACTTCAAAAGTCTCGATCATATCGCCTTCTTCATATTCATCAAAAGAATCCAAGCGAATACCACATTCGAATCCTGCTTTTACTTCAGTCGCATCATCCTTAAAGCGTTTAAGAGTTTCGATTTTCCCTTCGGCTAAAACTTTACCCTTACGTACGAGACGGGCTCCCTTATTACGAACAATTGAACCTTCCATCACCATTGAACCTGCAACAGTTCGTCCTTTGCTGACATTAAAGACTTGGCGAATTTCAGCACGACCAGTTTTCTTCTCAACTAATTCTGGTTCAAGCAATTCAGCCATATTGTCTTTAACTAAGTCAATAATTTCGTAAATTATACTGTTTTGGAAAACTTTGACATCCTGATGCTTGGCATCACCCATCACTCCGTTATCCATTTTAACATTAAATCCAATCACATCCGCACCTGAAGTTTTGGCCATTTTGACATCATTCTTAGTAATCTGCCCTACATCTGACTGGAGAATTTCTAAAAGAACTTTATCACTAGTAATTAATTGTAAGGTTTCGCGTAGTGCCTCAAGGGAACCTCCAACATCTGCTTTTAAGATTACACGATAGGCAGCCGATTTACTTCTTGAAATTGCGGCAAATAAAGCCTCCACGCCAGAAGTTTCACTTTTTTCACCCTCTTCTTCAGGTTCAGGCACAACTACATTGCTTAATTGTTCAAAATCTTCCGCTTCCCGTCTAGCTTCACGTTCATTCTTGGAACATGCAAAAATACCACCAGAGCTTGGAACTCCTGACCATCCAAGAATATTAACTGGAGTTGAGGGCGGAGCCTGTTTGATCTGCTGCCCTTGATCGTCAATCATTGCCTTGACCTTACAATAAACCGATCCGCAATGAATCGCATCGCCTATTTTAAGAGTCCCTTTTTGCACAATAACGGTCGCAGTTGGTCCACGACCAACTTCTTGGCGTGCTTCAACAATAACCCCACCGCATAACGCTTCGGGGTTTGCTTTTAATTCCATTAATTCAGCCTGAAGCAAAATCATGTCGAGTAAATCGTCAACCCCATCTCCTTTGAGAGCAGAAATTGGCACCGTTACCACTTCACCTCCCCAATCCTCGGAAGGAATTGACCTCTCTTGCATCTGGGTTTTAACCTTATCTTGATCCGCCCCCTTTGAGTCCATTTTATTGATCGCAACAAGGAGCGTTCCCTGGGCACGCTGAGCAAATTTCAACGCTTCATCAGTTTGAGGCATAAAACCATCATCAGCGGCCACTACTAAGACAGATACATCAGTTAGATTAGCCCCTCTTTCACGAATCTTGGAAAAGGCCGCATGACCAGGTGTGTCTAGAAAAGTTATTTTTTGATCTTTATGTTCAATTTGATAAGCTCCGACATGCTGGGTAATACCTCCGGCTTCTCCCGCAACCACATTTGCTTTTCTAATTGAATCCAACAAGGTGGTCTTCCCGTGATCAACATGTCCTAAAATACATACTACAGGAGAACGGGGTTTGAGGAATTTTTCATCATTCTCATCAACCACTATCTTCTTCTTAGGTGCTACGGCTTCGACTTTTTCTCCTCGATGTTTAATCTCGAGTTCAAAACCTTTTAACTTCGCAATTTTGCGGGCAACCTCTTCATCAATGGCTTGATTCATCGAGGCAAAAATCCCCATTTCCATTAATTCTGAAATTAATTGAAAAGGTTTCAAGCCAATGAAAGTTGCGAATTCACGCACCACTATGGGCGGTTTAATTAAAATTAAATTACCTTCGACCACCACATCATCATCTGTGGATGCAACATCTAAAGCTTTGGGAGTTACCCCAACTCCATTACTCGCCGGTGGGGGCGAAGGAACCGCTGACTTCCCAGCAGTCGAAGGCGGAGGGGGTGCATTTGCCCTAGTGACAGGCGGAGGGGGAAGAGAAGGTGCAGCACTCGCTACCGGTGCCGCCTCGACCACTTTTGGTTTCTCTAGCTTAGCTTTTTCCTTCCGGACCGCTTCTTCTTTTTCTCGCTTTTCTTCATCGAGATCAGCTTTACTCCTCACAATCGGAGCTTTTTTCACAGATTGTTTCTTGGCAACTTCCTTTGGTTCTTCTGTTACATCAGGAGTTTTTTCCTCCGGAGACACATTCTCGCCTGCAACCTTGAATTCATCAATAATTGATTGGGCGGTAATATTATCGATAGAAGCGGATGCACTTTTAATGTCGTACCCACGCTCGGTAAGAATTTCAATAAGCTCCTTACTAGATTTATTGACTTCCTTAGCAATTGCGTGAACACGTATACTCATAAATATAAAAAATGGATAAGAAAACTTAGACTATTCCTGCTCTTCAACACTTGTTTGTTCATTCGTTGGATCAGTTTCGCCTTCATCCGAGGATACCTTGGATAAGATGGAATCAGCAATATCCTGCTCAAATCCAAGACCGACTAGATCTTCTGCAGTTACGCCCTCAAAAGCTTCTGGACTCACCAAACCAAATGCAACTAATCGATCTGCCACTTCAAACTCGATACCCACTGAAGTAAGAGCGTCGGCGGCCTTGCTTTTTCTTTCATCAAATCCAACTTGCTTGACCACTACCTTACCAATATCGAGCTTCCAACCCAACAATCTGGAAGTCAAACGGGCATTGATTCCTTTACGACCAATCGCAATAGAAAGATCATCCTCAACCACCTCAAAGTACATTCTTCTTTTCTCACGATCCAAAGTTACATTTTGGGGGACAGCCGGTTTAAGGGCTTCAGCTAATTGCTCGACCGGGTCTTCAAACCAACGCACAATATCAACTTTTTCGCCGTTCATTTCTCGAACAATGCTTTTCACTCGAGCACCACGGGCTCCCACACAGGCTCCCACAGGATCAACTTTTGGATCCGAACTACGCACACACACTTTGGTTCGGTAGCCAGGTTCACGAGCCATCGCCGCAAGAGTTACTGTACCATCGGCAATCTCAGCGACCTCCATGTCAAAAAGTTTTCTTACAAAGTTCAAACTGGAACGGCTTAAAATTAATTCTGGACCACGTCCATGTTGCTCAAGCTTGTTGAGGAGGCAACGAATACGCTCACCAGGTGCCCAATCTTCTCCGGGCACTCTTTCACGCCAAGGTAAAAGTGCTTCTGCTTTCCCTACCTCAACCACTAAGTCACCACGATCTTTTCGACGTACAATACCAGTAACTAAGTTACCAACTTGGTCTCTAAACTCGTCGTAAATATGTTCTTTTTCAAATTGGCGAAGTCTTTGTTTAATTGCCTGTTCCGCTGTTTTGGCAGCAATTCTACCGAGGTAAGCAGGATCTAATTCCCGTTCCACGAAGTCACCAAGTTGAGGACTTTCCGCATACAAACGGGCCTTATCAAGATGAATTTCGCTGAAAGTATCCGAGACAGATTCAACTACTTCAAGGCGAGACCATGCCTTCATCGCCCCTGTCTTAGGGCTTATATCCACCCGCACTTCTCCAGAGGAATTAACTCCCCTTTCAGCGGCCGTCTTAATGGCACTCTCAATCGTGGCGATCATGTCTTCTCGACTGATGCCCTTTTCTTTTTCCATGTATTCAAGAACTGCGAGGATTTCGCTACTCATGATTGATTAATTTAAGTGGGTTAATATATAAACAAAAAAAGCGAGCAGGGCCCGCTCTTTCGAGGTTGAGACTGTATTGAAGGTTTAACCATACCTAAGGTGATAATTTTGTCAATGATTACATGTCTTATCTAAAGGGATGAAGTTTTCAACGTTGCAGGTTAGCCGTGAAACATTATCTATGCTCCTTTTGATGAAAACATTACGATTCACAACTCTACCCGGCGACGGGATCGGCCCTGAAGTCATGGAGATCGCTCTTAAAGTGCTCCAAAAGCTTGGAAATCTCCATGATTTTTCAATTGAAACAAGTAATCACGATGTCGGTGGCATTGGGATCGATAACCACGGACAAGCACTTCCTGAATCGACTCTGAACGCATGTAAAGAGGTGGACGCCATTCTCTTCGGTTCCGTCGGCGGGCCCAAATGGGAAAACCTTCCTCCCAAAGAACAACCCGAACGGGCGGCCCTTCTTCCGATCCGTAAAGCCTTCGAATTATTTGCCAATTTGCGTCCTGGAAATCTCTACCCCGAACTTTCTGATTTATCCCCTCTTCGACCCGATACAGTTGCCAATGGGATCGATACACTCTGCGTACGCGAACTCACTGGGGGAATCTACTTCGGGCAACCCAAGGAAACTACAGTCTTAGAGAATGGTGAAAAGCAGGCGATTGATACGATGGTATATCGTACCAGTGAAATTGAACGAATTACCGAACTTGCGATCAAAGCCGCGACCTTACGCGAAGGACGCATTTGCTCTGTGGACAAAGCCAATGTGCTCGAAACTTCTGTCCTCTGGCGCGAAACCGTGATCGATTGTGTGCAAAAGCACAACCCCGACATTGAACTTACCCATATGTATGTGGATAATGCAGCCATGCAACTTGTCCGCGATCCTAATCAATTTGATGTCCTCCTTACTGAAAATATGTTTGGAGATATTCTCTCCGACGAACTCGCGGTGATTTGCGGTTCTTTAGGCATGCTCGCCTCCGCCTCCCTTGGCACCCAGAAAAACAGTCAGGAATTGCCATTCGGCCTTTATGAACCTGCGGGAGGTACTGCCCCCGATATTGCCGGAATGGGATTAGCTAATCCCTGCGCCCAGGTTCTGAGTGCCGCTCTTATGCTCCGATATAGTTTCGGTCTCGAAGAGGCAGCCACTTCAATTGAAAATGCAGTGAAGGAAACCATTCGTTCGGGTCTACGAACTGGGGATATTGCCCAGGGAAGCAAATCCGTAGGCAGTGCGGAAATGGGACAAGCCATCCTCGACCGTCTTCAATAATCTACTTTGCCCTGTCCCATGAAAGCCCACGAAATTCGTCAATCCTTTCTCGATTTTTTTGCTGCTAAAGAACACCGGGTTGTAAATTCGGCCTCCCTTTTACCCGAATCCCCCAACCTGCTCTTCACCAATGCAGGGATGAATCAATTTGTACCCTACTTTCTTGGCGATCAAAAAGCCCCCTATTCCCGGGCAACTGATACGCAAAAATGTATCCGTGCAGGGGGGAAGCATAACGACCTCGAAGATGTCGGCTTTGACACCTATCACCACACTTTCTTCGAAATGCTGGGCAATTGGTCATTTGGGGACTACTTTAAAAAAGAAGCGATTGAGTGGAGTTGGGAACTATTAACCCAAGTCTGGAAATTCCCCGCTAATCGACTCTATGCCACCGTGTATAAACCGGGAGAAGGCGACCCCGCAGATTTTGATCAGGAAGCTTACGATCTTTGGGCCACCATTTTTGAAAAGGCTGGACTTGATCCAAAAATCCATGTCGTGACCGGTGGGAAAAAAGATAATTTTTGGATGATGGGCGAAACTGGGCCCTGTGGACCCTGTAGTGAATTACACATCGACCTCACTCTCAACGGGGACACCCTGGGTAAACTTGTCAATGCCGACTCCCACCTCTGTATCGAAATTTGGAATCTTGTCTTCATCCAATTCAATGCCGATCGGGAAGGAAATTTCTCTCCCCTCTCCGCCCAGCATGTGGATACCGGGATGGGTTTTGAACGGGTTGCCGCAGTCATGCAGACCACACAAGGGTTTACCAATTTTTCGAAACCAGTCAGTAATTACGACACCGATGTCTTTTCTCCAATCTTTCATAAAATTGAAGAACTATCGGGCAAATCATACACCTCCACCCTGCCCGACTCACCGACCCTCACCGAGCAGGAGGAAATCGATGTGGCATTCCGGGTAATTGGGGATCATCTTCGGGCCCTCACCTTCTCGATTGCCGATGGTATTCTCCCCGGTAATAACGATCGGAATTATGTCCTTCGCCGAATTCTCCGCCGGGCAATCCGCTACGGTCGAACCCTCGGTTTTTCCAAGCCCTTCTTTTTCCAACTTGCTCCGACTTTGATCGAGCAAATGAAAGACACTTTCCCCGAACTTGAAGAAAGAAAGGAACTCATTTCCAAAACCCTCAAGTCAGAAGAGGAATCTTTTAACAAAACCCTCGACCGGGGAATCGACTTATTTTCCCGTGAGGTCGAAAAAATGGGCGAAAATAAAACCCTCTCTGGTGAATTTGTTTTCAAACTTTACGACACCTTTGGTTTCCCACTCGACCTCACTCAACTAATGGCCCGCGAACGGGGACTATCTGTGGACGAGGATGGATTTTCCAAAGAAATGGAAACTCAGAAAAAACGGGCACGCGCTGCGCATAAATCGGTCGATATCCTCGTCAGCGAATCCGGAGAGGAAGGTGAAGCCACTGAATTTGTTGGTTTTGACCGCGAGAATCTCACTTCCTTTTCCACTCGTTGCCTCGAGGCGATACAATCCGAAAAAACAACCTGTCTCATTTTTGAAAAAACTCCATTTTATGCCGAAATGGGCGGACAGGTCGGAGATTATGGAACCGTTCAGATCGCCGAACACTCCCTGACTATTTCAAATGTACTCAAGGATTCCTCGGGCCGCTTTTTACACCAAGTTGAAAACTTCCCCGCTTCTCTCATTGCTACCAATTTAGAAGCAGTATTGAGCGTCGAAACCGAGCGTCGGCTCGCCATTCAAAGGCACCACACTGCCACCCATATCTTACACTGGGCACTTCGTAAGACTCTGGGCGATCATGTACGCCAAGCTGGTTCCTCAGTCGATGCGAGTCGATTACGCTTCGACTTTTCTCACTTTGAAGCCGTTACCCCCGAGCAACTCATCGCGATTGAAAACCTGGCCAATGAAAAACTTCTGCTCAACGAACCCGTTCTAGCCTACGAAATTCCATTCTCTGAAAAACCCGACGATGTAGTCGCTTTCTTTGGCGATAAATATGGCGAAACTGTTCGGGTGGTCGATGTGGGCGGTTGGAGTAAAGAACTTTGCGGGGGAACTCATGTCCAGGCAGTCGGTGAAATTGGATACCTTAAAATCACCAGCGAATCCGCAATCGCCTCGGGCACCCGTCGTCTCGAAGCGGTCGCCGGGGCATCCGCACATCAATTTGCCGACGAACGGATTTCTCAAATTAATCTACTGTCCCAACACCTTGCCTGTAAACCGGGTGAGATTATTGACCGGATTTCCCAACTCCAGACAAAGAGCAAAGAACTGGATAAAAAGATTCGCTCACTCGAACAAAAAGGCCAAGCCGGAGTTGCAGATCAACTCATTGAATCGGCAGTCGAATCCAACGGGATCAAACTGATTAAACAAGCCGTCCCCAACCTCGCACCCAACGACCTTCGTTCCCTCGCCGCCCAGGTTAATAAACGAGCCGCCCCCTCCGTGGTACTTCTCGCTTCCGAAGCCAATGGAAAATGCGGCTTAATATGCGTCTGTTCGCCAGAAGCCATCGAAGCCGGGCACCAGGCAGGCAAATATTTAAGCGAACTCGCGGGGAAACTCGGCGGTAAAGGAGGAGGCAAGCCCGACTTTGCAATGGGAGGAGCTCCTGCCGGAAAGGACCTTAAAGGCGCCCTTGCCGGCATTTCCTTTTCTTCCACCGAAGGGTGAAATTACGTATTCTTTTGCCCCCCACCATGGCGGGCTGTGTTCAACGAAACGCGATACCCGCAAAGATTGAACTCGAATTGGAAGACGGTACACGGGCCACTCCGGAAAAGATTTCCGCCGCCGCCTTTGCCGATCTCAACGATGCCGAACGCTCCGCACTCTTCGCACTTTCTCAATGGTGTGGAGGGGCGATTGCGTCCTTTCTCCAACTCAATCTTAAGCAAACGGGAGAACTGCTCAAGTTATTGGATCGTGTCCCCTGTTTCTTCCCGGCCAATGATCCCGAAAATCCAATCGAATGGAGAGACGGTGCACTCGAAGGAGTAAGCGAATTTATCGAATTGACCGAACCCGAACGACCCCGCCCCGTCCGGGAGATTCCCGAAGCTGTCGAAGACAATACTCCCTACTCCCCCCCTGTTCGCTCAATCCCCGAATACAACGGCCCCAACATCGAAGTGGAAGGCTCCACCGAATACCTCAGGATTATTCTCCCCTCCTCCGAACACCCGAATTATAAAGAAGTCCTTCGCTTACTCCGAAGTTGGAATTTCCTCCGCGATCGTTCTCACCGTCATTGGTGGTGGCTTCGAGACCCCGCAAAAACACTCGATTTTCTCGCCGCCCATCAGGAGGATTTTGAACTCGATTTTGATGCCGAATTTACCGAGAACTTTAAAAAACAGACCGCCGCGATTGAAAAAGCCACCCTGCGAACCAATGCCAATGAAAGTGCCGACGACATTGAGGTGGAGATTAGCATCGAAGCGGGAGATGCCCCAAGCGATCTGCTCGAACATGCTCTCGCAACCGGTCAAAACCATATTAAACACGGGAAAAAAGTTTATTTCCTCACCCGCGAACTTCGCGAAAAAACAACTCAACTCTTACGCCGGGTATCGGGAAATCCCGATGCTCCCCTACTCGCCCGTTCGAGTCATCCTGTAGAAAAATTTCAGGCCCCCGCCCTCGAGGAATTTTTAACCGAAGCCGATCCACGCTTTAAACCACCCGCCCAGTGGAAAAAACGCAGCCTTGCCCTGCGCGATTTATCGGCCCTCACATTTCCAAAATTAGACAAGAAACTCGAAGAAACTCTCCGCCCCTATCAAAAAACCGGTGTCGCTTGGCTGATGCACCTCTTCCAACATGGCCTCGGAGGGATTTTAGCCGATGAAATGGGCCTCGGGAAAACTCTTCAAGCACTTGCCTTTCTCGCCGCCCTCCGTAGGAAAGGAAGTCTGGTCAAGACTTCCCTCGTAGTCTGCCCGGCCACTCTGCTGGAAAATTGGAAACGCGAAGCTCATCGCTTTTGCCCCGAATTCTCCACCCATATTCATCACGGAAGCAACCGGACAGAAGAGGCTAAAGAATTAGGTAAATACGACCTGATCATCACCTCCTACGGTACCCTCGTTCGCGATGTCGAACTTTTTGAACCCATCCCTCTGCTCTGTGTGATTGGAGATGAGGCCCAGCATTTAAAAAATCGTAAGACCAATAATGCCAAGGCCATGTCCTCACTCTCCTCTGAAGGACGAGTCCTCCTCACGGGTACTCCGATTGAGAACAGTGTATCCGACCTCCTGTCCCTCCTCGAATTTCTCATGCCTGGCGCTCGCCCCAACCTCCCCCCTTCTTCCCGGGGAGACGAAAGGATCTGGCATGAACAACGAATTCTTAAAGAAGCAGCTCCCTATCTTCTCCGTAGGAGTAAAAAACAAGTCGCTCCCGAACTACCCGAAAAAATCGAACAACTCCTCTTTGTCGAAATGACAGAGGATCAACAGGAATGCTACGCCAATATTCGTCAATCCGCAGAGTCTGAACTGAGCAAACTCGCAGATTCCGGTGCATCCGAAGGAGCAATGCGGATGAAAACCCTCACCCAGCTGCTCCGCCTCCGCCAGACCTGTTGCGATCCCCGCCTCATCGACCCCGACTTCCCCGCCGATCAATCGGCCAAGCTCAACGCCTTTCGCGAACTCCTTTACACCTGTCTCGAAGGGGGACATCGCTTACTTGTATTTTCTCAATTTGTAAAAGTTCTCCAATTATTAAAAGCCGAACTCGAAGCAGCCGGGCTCACTTTTTGCTACCTGGACGGCTCATCGAAAGACCGCATGGCTCAAGTCGACCGCTTCCAGGAAGACGATAGTGTACCCGTCTTCTTAATCTCACTCAAGGCGGGGGGAACCGGATTGAATCTAACCGCCGCCGATGTCGTAGTCCACTTCGACCCCTGGTGGAACCCAGCCGCCGAAGCCCAGGCAAGCGACCGGGCACACCGGATTGGACAGGATAAACAAGTCACCGTTTATAAACTAATCACCTCCGGCACCGTCGAGGAAAATGTCCTCCAGCTCCAAAAAGGAAAAAGAAAACTACTCGAACAAGTATTTGAGGAATCCGAAGCCGCCAATCTCACCCTCGGCGTCAACGACCTACGGGAACTGATTTAAGACCAGCGGTTAAAGTTCGCTTTGCCGATTACAATGCATCATCACGCCCATCGGGCTTGCGATGAAGAAACAAAGTGACCGATGCACACTGAATCTCCACAGAATACGCGTTAGCGATAATAAGTGTGAAAGGAATGACCTTGGGATGCCAGGTGTGGAAGAGTAGATCTCACGATAGCAGAAGAAAACTACGCTATCTTACGCCGGGGCTCCGCGTGCCTGGCATGGCCCTTTTGGGCTACCGCCCCTTTGGTCCAGGCCCGTCCCGCTCCGCCTTCCCCTTCCGCAATGTCCATCATCCTTCCGTCCATTACTCCCTTGCTACTGCTGTTGGAAACCAACACGGAAGCCAAGGTCGTCGTAGCGGGTGCTCGGGGTGTCGTAGAAGCGCAAAGCAGAACGCAGGCCCGCTCCGTCGAAGAACCAGGAACCACCCCGCTGGACCCGATTCGGGCCCGAGGCCGGTCCGCTAGGATCAACCACAGGATTGCCCGTGGGATAAG
>CAWUUU010000288.1:0-2712 GCA_963924995.1 uncultured Opitutales bacterium | reverse complement strand
TTGCGAGTTTTCTGCCCTACGAAGGTGTCGACATTGGCTTAATTACAAAAAACACCCAGTCCAGAAAAGACCTGTCCAATCGACTCAAATCTCTTTTCCCCAAGGGAATTAATTCAATGGAGTTCGGGACAGATACTCCCTCAAAAATTGCCATCCTTACCGGTTCTGGTCAAAGTGCAGTCGATAAGATACTCGATGCTGGTGCAGATACTCTTATAACAGGCGAACTCAAACAGCATCACTTCAACCTCGCCCAAGAGCTTAAGCTTAACCTCTACGCTTGCGGACACTACGCCACAGAAACTTTTGGAGTGGATGCCCTCGCCCAAGAAGTTTCTGCAAAGTTTGACCTACCCTATGAATTTATTGAGACCGAGTGCCCACTGTAACTCAATCATTGCGAACTAAGCCCAAATTATTAATTTTATAAAAATGAAAAAAATCGGACTTCTCAACGGCCCTAACCTCGATCGTCTCGGTAAACGGGAGCCAGAAGAATATGGCTCTGTTACGCTTGCCCAAATCGAAGACAAGGTAAAAGCCAAGGCAGCAACTTGCGACTGCGAGATAGACGCCTTTCAATCCAACCACGAAGGTGCTCTTATCGATAAAATCCACGAGTGGGGAGATGCCGGCTTTAGTGGTCTAATTTTAAACCCAGGGGGATTAACCCACACAAGCGTAGCCCTGCGTGACGCCGTAGTTGCCTCGGGGCTTAAAACCGTGGAGGTCCATCTTTCCAACATCCACGCACGCGAGGATTTTCGGCACAAATCACTTATCTCCGGTATCGCGTCCGCAGTTGTAGCAGGTATGGGACACCACGGATATATTTCCGCACTACGATACCTCTCAGAAGAAATTTAATTTATAGAAGTTACCCAATCTTCAATCACTCGATTAACTTCAGCAGTTTGAAATATTTTTAAACTTGAATTGATACCAAAAAATTAATCCGAAAACTCGAGTTCACCACACATTTGCTCAGGACGAACCAATTGATCAAACTCTTCTCCGCTAAGAAAGCCTAAATTGATAGATTCTTCGCGCAGTGTACTGCCATTCTCGTGTGCGGTTTTGGCAATCTTTGCAGCCTTCTCATATCCAATTTTAGGATTTAATGCGGTTACTAACATAAGCGAGTTATCTAAGTTTTTCTTCAAGTTCTGATAATGGGGCTCAATGCCGAAAACACAATTTTCATCAAAGGAAACACATCCATCTCCAAGCAGTCTAGAGGATTGAAGGAAGTTCGCTGCAATCATAGGTTTGAAAACATTAAGTTCGAAATGTCCCTGCAATCCACCGACCGACAACGCAACATCATTGCCTAACACTTGAGCACTAATCATAGTCATTGCTTCGCATTGAGTTGGGTTTACTTTTCCTGGCATTATCGAGGAACCTGGCTCGTTTGAAGGTATGATTATCTCTCCTATCCCACTTCTTGGTCCAGAGGCAAGTAAACGGATATCATTTGCGATCTTATTAAGTGAAACAGCTAATTGTTTTAAAGCCCCATGAGATTCAACCATAGCGTCGTGAGCCGCTAATGCTTCAAACTTATTCGATGCACTGACGAATGGAAGTGCAGTAAATTCTGCGATTTTATCTGCCACTAATCTAGAATAACCATTTGGTGTATTAATTCCCGTTCCAACAGCAGTTCCGCCTAGTGCCAACTCTGCCAAATGAGGTAGTGTATTTTTGATTGCTTTAAGGGCATGGCCAAGTTGAGAAACATAACCAGAAAACTCTTGCCCCAATGTAAGCGGAGTTGCGTCCATCAGATGGGTACGTCCAATTTTAACAACCTTCATAAATTCCTCTGATTTTGCTTTAAGTCTATCCCTAAGTTGTTCAACTCCAGGAATTGTTGTTTCTAAAAGCATCTTGTAAGCGGCAATATGCATACCAGTGGGAAAAGTATCGTTAGAGCTTTGGGACTTATTCACATCGTCATTTGGATGAAGCACTTTACTCGTATCCTCTAAATTCCCTCCGTTAAGAACATGGGCTCGGTTCGCGATTACTTCATTTACATTCATGTTGGACTGAGTCCCGCTTCCAGTCTGCCAAGTAACCAATGGAAATTGCACATCATGTTGACCAGTAAGAATCTCATCGCAGACACGGGAAATAAGATCTTTTTTTTCAGCTGAAAGAACATCCAGTTGGTGATTGGTGTGAGCTGCCGCTTTTTTTAAATAAGCAAATCCATAAATTACTTCTAGTGGCATGCTGGCCGAGGGTCCAATCTTGAAATTATTTCTGCTTCTTTCTGTTTGAGCACCCCAATATTTTTCAGCAGGAACACGGACATCTCCCATCGTATCTTTTTCAATTCTAAATCTAAGTGTCATAAATAATATTTGTTTGATATTTCATACTCAATTCTAGGGGAAAGAATATAAAGTTTAAGGTATGTAAATTAGAAAAGATTCTACTATCTTAATCAACTTCTTGTAGTTCTCTTGAAAGCTTAGAAGAGTCTAAATCACCGGTAAGATTTTGATCTAATAAGGTATTATCAAGATTAGATTTTGTATTAGAAGCAGGTCGGAGCGTAACTCTTATAGGAATAGTTAATTCTTTTCCTTCACGCTTGATCAAAAATTCGACAAATGTACCAGGCCTAGCGTAGAAGGTAGATTCAATAATGTCTCCTCTTTCAAAAATTTCTGTATTTCCAATTTTAAGTAAAATATCTCC
>CAWUUU010000287.1:0-3899 GCA_963924995.1 uncultured Opitutales bacterium | reverse complement strand
AAGTGATTTCCAATACTTACTCAGTACATCTTGACGATGACGAAGAGCTCGAAGTTCCTTACTTCGTCCCTCGGGTTGTAAATTCCTTAAATTTCTGAGCCGATGTTTAATGTCTTTTTTTTGTTCGGGGCTCATACCTTCAACTCGCTCAATGGTCTTTCTTAAAATCCTCAGATTTTCAGGCGGGGCGTCTAACAATGAGCGTAGTAAATCAACCTGGTTTGCTCCCGGAAATAAAGGAATTCCACGCAAAGTCTTTTTTGTTTGATTCTTATCCGGGAAATGCTTCCTCTTTTCCATCTTTTGAATGGATAACTTCTTTCGATCGTTCACCTCAGAGGCCAGGATTAGACTCAACGGGAAAAAAAGTGAGAGTCTAATAATTTTTTTGATTATTTTGTTCATCCGTTCGTATTTTTTAAGTGTCCAACAATACTAGTAAATCATAAGTTTGCTCACTAAGGAATGTTTCGGGTATATTCAATTCTTCAGGAATTGCCATTAGATCTTCGATTATTATCTTCTCCGGTTCTTCTAATTGTGGTACCGCAGAAGCATTCTCAAAAACCACTTGATTTCCATCTTTAGCTTGCTCTTCTTGCGGTGAAAAGAGAGGTAAAAAAAACAATACACAGGCAACCAAGCCCAATGAAGCAACCGGTATTAAATAACGAACGCCACGACTTTGTTTCTCACTTTTTACCCCCAATTCCTCAATCTCAGAAAGTAAAGTCTCCGTAAAGTCTTCATTTAAAACCGCATTCTTATTCGCTAAGTACTCTTCGATTACTCTTTCTATTTCCTTTTCTTTTTTCATTTTTATTTCCTGAAATTTGTAAGAGTCTTTTTTAAATGACTCCGTGCACGATGAATCCAAGTTTTCACTCTTGATTCCGAGACTTTCATAATATCCGCAATTTCTTGGTAGGTCAGTTCCCGCTGAACACGAAGTAATAAAGCAGTTGAATAGTACTCCGGTATCTCTTTTATCGCAAAATCGAGTACCTCATTCCATTCTTTAACCTGATCAACCTGATCCACACTTTGCCCCTGGGCCAATTCATCAGAGTATATCGACATTTGACGACGATTATTTTTCTTGATCTCATCAATAAGCAAATTACGTGCAATCGTAAAAAGATAGGTCGAGAATTTCGCACTTGGTTGATATCTTGATGCCGATTGGTACACCCGAATAAAAACCCGCTGAGTTAAATCCTCCGCATCTGCCTTATTTTTAAGCGAACGATCAAAAAAACGAAATAATGCATCCTTCCATGTGGTAATTATTTGCTCCATCGCAACATGGCTCCCCGTCGCTACTTCTCCCATAAGTAACTGATCATCACTCAGAATAGTATTTCCTAAGGGTTCGTTCTTACTCATTGCAAACAAACTGCCTTGGGGAAGAAAACGATTTTGTACATCTTGCATGACTTTCTCCCTTAAAACGAACAGAAGGAAGAAAAGTTTCAAAAATAATTCTAATCCAATTTATAGTTAATCAAGTGGAATAATATGAGCGGCATCCACAATTACATAACCCTCGGTATCTTCATTATATACTTTCAAATCATATTTTTTTCCTTTCTCGAAAACAAAAGAGCCTAAGGAATGCCAAAGATTATCAGTACTCCCTTTTTTTCTTTGATCCACTAAAACGGAGGCCAACTTTTTTTCGTCCTTAATTTCATACCTGACTTTTCCCGCTCGATTACCAGAGGCGACATAAGAAACCATAATTTCATGCAATCCATCTTTGGGGGCTTCGAACGGAAAACATGCCGAGCGCATACCCTTCCCTCCATTACCATCATGGAAATATGAGTAACCGACAAAAGGGCGTAAGGAAGTACTTTCAACCCATTCCCCTTCAAAACTTAATTGTTCTCCATCAACCACAAGTCCGCTCATTTTTTGGGGATCAATTCCCCTTCCAGAAGTAACTCGATTCGATCGAGCCAATTCAAGCACTTGGCCATCCACTTTCAAGCGCTCCTTTAACTTAGGATAAGGAACTTCCTGGACTGAGATTTCATCCTCAATCGAAAGAACGGCTGCGGTTGCTGCAGATTGTGCTAATATCATAAAAACTGGTTCCATTCGAATTGAACCAAATGCAATATGAGAGGAGGATACGCAGACTGGAACTAATAAATTACTACACTCATTCACTTTGGGAATGATCGAACCGTAAGAAATTTGATAAGGTCCACCGGGATTGACTTGAACATCTCCCTCATTTTGAACATAAGCCATTCCGTTTTCATCTTTGGCCACATAGCGCTGCACATTATGAGAGTCCATTGTGTATGAGCCCATTCCAATGGATCGGGGAGTTTCTGATTTTCCGCGGATATTCAGTTCAGTAATCACAAAATTGCTCACCATGCGGCGGGCTTCTCGCACGTAGATTTGATGGGGCCAATACCCATTATACTCAAATTCATCTTTCGCCAGTCCCCATGTGTTCATTTTATTACGAACATCTTCCGGGACCCGGGGATCGTTGCATAAAAAATAAAAGTAGCCTTTTTGATAACGTTCATGCTCAAGGATAATCTCTTTCCTCTCCTCATAACCTGCCTCAGGGTAGAGGTAATTCATTCCTATGTTATCAGTGCTGAATGGACCATGGTTATTAGTATCCGTCTTGGCATTGGGAATCGGGTCAAATTTACCAAACACGTGCCTCGAATCTTGAATAAGAGTTCGAAGTAATAATTCATATTGTAACGGGTCGTACTGATCAGGTTTAGGAAAAGCGATTCGATTATCCTCCACTTGAGTTAAGCATAAACGAAAATTATAAGCCTGCATTTTAGAATCTCCCTCCCCTTGATTACCGGGCGACTGGTCACTGATTCGAGCGAGCAATCCACTGCTTGGGTCTCCTTTAATCACAAATGGGTCCACTCTGCCCTTAAATTGATGCGAACGAGCTCGCTTGATTTGCACACCACTTAAAGATTCACCATACACAGAATTGGATTCCCTCCCCACAAAATAGCTCACTCCAGATGAAGCCATTAGGTCTCCCTCATAAGTACAATCAAGAAAAACTGAACCTTGATAAGTATTGCCAGAAAGCGTTGAAATCGAGCGGATTTTTGCCCCCTCTTTATTTACCCCCTTCTCTCGGTCCAACCATTCATCCCGATACACCTCTAATTCGTTTTCTTTGACCCATGATTCAAAAATTAATCCCGCGACATGAGGTTCAAAAATCCACATTGTTCGACGATCTCCATCAATCGCGGGTGCTCCCTGTCCACGATTTCCATACTCATCCATTTTTTGCCAACGCCACGAATCAACACTTTGATAATGCCTCCAAACTCGATGGTAAAAATCTCTCGCCACCCCTCCAATTGCCTCTTTTTTACCACTGTCTGTCCAGCCCAACCCACTGCTTGAAAGACCGCCGAGATACTTGTCAGGAGAAACCACCACCACAGTCTTCCCCATACTTTTGACCTGTACTGCAGCACTAATCGCCGCCGAAGTCCCGCCATAAATTACGACATCATGAGAATATGTCTTTTGTGCAAAAACACAAAAGAAGGGAAAGAAGAAGGATGATAGTAAAAGATAGGTACGATTCATAAGCTAGGGGGCTTATAAGTCTATTTGATTAGGATGAACTGAAAATGTTCAATCTTAAAGGAACTTTGTGAATAACAAATTATATTTATATCAAGTAAACAGGGCTCAACTTAAGATCTACTTTTCGAAACTATACAAGATCTTGAAGGCTGGATTTTAAATTGGGGTATTTAAATTGATAACCGTTTTCCTTTAGAACTTTAGATACGACTTTTCTACTTTTTAATATAAGTTCGGGTGCAGTACCAAGAAAAACCGCTCCGATATGAACCGCAAAACTCGGGGCCGGTAGC
>CAWUUU010000286.1:0-2697 GCA_963924995.1 uncultured Opitutales bacterium | reverse complement strand
CAAATTGCCTAACTCCCCGAGTACAAAGAAAAAAAAGTGAGCGGAAACTATTCATGATACCTTTTTTGTTTCTCCACCTTCGACAAGATCGGGTCTATTGATTTGTTCCCAATCTACTTGCCGATCAAAATTCTGGATTACTTTTTCATCATGGCTCACCACAAATAGAGTAATTTTTGACTCCCGACATAATTCGCACAAAAGTTCCATTGCATTACCCGCATTGATAGGATCTAGATTACCAGTAGGTTCATCAGCCAGTACTAGTTTTGGTTTATTGATAAGTGCCCGAGCTAAGGCTACCCTTTGTTGCTGTCCAATTGATAACTGGTGGGGGTAATAATCCATCCTCTCGGTAAGCCCTACCCTGCCAAGTAATTCCCGCGGATCACTTTTAATCGATTTACCAGCAAAAGACATCGCGATTTGTAAATTTTCAAGACAAGTAAATCCTTGAAGTAAATTAAAGGATTGGAAGACATAGCCAATAAATGTGGCCCGAAGTTTATCCCTTTCAGAACCTGACATTTGGCCGACATTCCTACCCTTTAATTGAATCATCCCTTGGTCAGGTGAAAGGATACCAGCAATAAGGTGAAGAAAGGTAGTCTTACCTGATCCACTTTCTCCACGCATGCCACAAAATTCAGCTTCATTAAGAGAAAATTCCTCCACATCCACAACGCGCAATAAATCTCCCGCCGGAGAGGAAAAAGATTTCTTTAACTGCTCTACCTTTAAAAAATTCATCTGACTCATAACTCAACGAAAGTAATAACGAAAGCAAGCTGGATGATTCTAATTACCTAATTTTTAGATAGTAGGTATTAGACCACATGATTTAAGGCTTGAACAACATTGAGTGCATCATTTCCGATACTTTCCATCTCATTTAGAATATCGATATAGATCATCTCAGCCTTTAGGTTTTCATTGTCCTGCATTCTTTTGACTGCATTTTTCCGTAATGATTTTCTAGAGGCATCAATCCGGTTTTCAATAAGTTCGGCTTTTTTTATATCCGGAATACTCCCATCTTTAAGATGAGTCTGATATAATTCCATGAAATCTAGAATTTGTTCGGAAAACACTTTGATCTCACGAAGAGTTTCCTGAGGAAGGACACGATTCTTCCGGTATTTACGGTGAGCCAATTGAACAAGGCGATGGCAGCAATCTCCGATATCTTCAAGTTCCCCGGCCACTCGAAGAAGAGAAGTTACTCGGAGTGCTCTTTCACCTGCAAGGCTTTCAGTAGTGCAGTAAATTAAGGTCTGAGTAATTTCAAATGTAAGTTTATCACATTTTTCTTCGAGTTCTTTAAGTTCTTTTATGAGATTACTTTTGTCCGAATCTGGGCTTTCAAAGACTTCAACAAACCCTTCAAACATGTAGCGGGTAATAGCTGCAAGGCGATTAATTTCTGCCTCAACGAGAGCGAGGTTGAGCTCTCCTGTTTTGGGGAGAACGCCCGAGCCTTCATAGTGCAGTGCCGCTAAACTACCTGGTTTAGGGGCATTGCCATCATGAGTCTTGGGCTTTACCAGTCGTTCGACCAATCTTCCCAAATGAGGGGTAAAGCCAATCAACAAAGCGATATTGGCCAAGTTGAAGAGTGTATGAAAAAGAGACAAATGCAGGGGAATATTCTTATCCACTATGGCTTTCCTGGCTTTGGCGAGGTCATCTTCAGATGGTTCGCCTTTAAAGTCATTCTCCGAGAGATAAGTAATCGCTTCCATCTGAGTCACATCTTCCATGTAAATGGCTCCCGGCATGATCTGATCAAGCATTCCAATGAAAGGATAAAATAGAAGCAACATCCAGCATACTCCAGCTATATTGAAAATAAAGTGGGCCCGGGCAGCCCGCTTTGCATTGATGCTCGCTCCGAGCGAGGCAAGCCATGCGGTAACGGTGGTACCTATATTTTCTCCGAGAACAATCGCTGCAGCGATCTCAAAATTGATCCAACCGTTAATCGCCACAATGATGGTAATTCCCATGGCTGCTGATGAGGACTGAACCAAAATGGTAAGGAAGACCCCGATGATGAGGAAAATAATTACGGAGCCGAATCCATAACTGTTGAGTTGTTCGATAAATCCTTGTATGTCTTGAACCAGCAACTGATCTCCAGGATCTGAGCTTTTAAGTAAGCTCTTAACATCGGGTACCGCATTTTTAAGTTCGCTGAGGCCAAAGAAGAGCAAGCCGAATCCTACTAGAAATTCTCCCGTATGTTTGAATTTTGGTTGGCTCATGAATACCAGCGGAAGGCCAAGCCCTATAATGGGAAGAGCAATCTTGGAAAGGCTAAATTTTCCGATTGTGGCGATAATCCATCCCGTAAGGGTGGTTCCCAAGTTAGCCCCCATAATCACTCCAATGGATTCAATCAAGGTGAGCAGTTGTGCGTTGACGAAACTTACGACCATTACGGTAGTAGCAGAAGAGGATTGAACTAGGCAGGTAATTAACAAGCCCGTACCCAATCCGAAAAACCGGTTTTGGGTCATGGTCGCCATTATCTTCCTCATTCCTTCACCAGCAACTTTTTGAATACCTTCGCTCATTACCCGCATTCCAAAAAGAAAAATGCCCAAGCCCCCTAAAATGTAAAGAAAACCTACTATAAATTCCCAAGTTGATACATTTGCCATAATTTATTCCACAGTTTTAATATTTAATTTAAAG
>CAWUUU010000285.1:0-2573 GCA_963924995.1 uncultured Opitutales bacterium | reverse complement strand
ACATGAGCATGGAATGGAACGGTGTAGACAGTCCCTTCAAAGGAACCATCTTTTTTAATACTTTTAAGCAGGCCTGTATGGCTGGGACCTGTTCCCAGGCTTGCAATGTCAAAGGACTGAGCTTTTCCACGCCAGGGTTTGATTTCACTGATTCCACCAGCCAGTCCCTTTCGGGGTTTATCCTGCTCGGATATCATCTCTCGAAGAGCTGACTCCTGAGCTTTATTGTAACCCTTGTCGAGATGGGATGGCCACCACATCACATGAAGAGCGGATACCCCATGATTACGAAGGTAGAGTAGTTGATCCAGCGACTTTTGATGACTGGCGTTCAGGGAGGCGTATTCACCGATAAGCATATTATCAAAGCCAGAACTGTATGCACCCTGACCAATATTGTACTCGCGATCGTAATAGGTGCCATACCTTGAAAATCCAAAACCTGCCCCGGTGGTCAGAAGCCAGTCTATGGGAGATAATCGTTTTTCACCTTCGGAAATTCCCACAATCGAATCGAACACATAGCTGTCAGGGATCTGATGACATTTGATCATTTCAGGAGGAAAGCCGGCAAGTAAACATTCCCGGTAACTGGTTCCCACTCTTCTGGAGACAATGATCCGGTTGTATTTGACCCACTCTTGAAAGAAGAGGTTTTCGAAAACATATTTATCCCACTCTCCCCGTAGTAGGTCACGGGGTGCATCAAAAAAGTCGGCGGTAAAGTTTGTGCCCATGATCTGATTGATCGATTCAATGTTTCCATAAAGAGAGGAAAGATAATGATAGAACCCTTCCAGACTGCCCGTATTATAATCGCCAATTGAATCGCTTCCCGAAACGATTTCGTTTTCATGGTTGGGTTCGACCGCGATAGTCATTTCCGGATTGTTACGATAGGCGGGAGCTAATTTTCGGTAGAAGGCTCGCTGGGCGTAGGTGTATAGATTATTAAGAGCTTCATTTTCAAAATGCTGGCTCCCGTAATCAAACAAAGTCTTACCAAAATAGCCTCCCCCCGTCGGGTCATTCTTTCGGTCTAAGAGCAAATAGGTGGGGAGACCGGTTTTGGTATCGATCTTAGAAGATATTGATTTCATCTTACCTACACTCCACCTATGAGTAAATATAGCTGTCCAGACGGTGGGAATTCCCTGGTTGTAATTCTCTACTGATTTTCTCCATGCAGGAGCACGGGTAACTTTTGGCCAATCGATTTTTGAGGTCCATTCTTCATAGGATTTGGATTCAATTTCACCTGACTTGATGAGAGGTGACCAATATTGGGCACTCCCAAGATAATTATAGAGGCCATTTCTCACATAGGTGCCGTCGGGAAACTCTCCCCATGTTGCTCGATCCCCTCCATGCTCATCTTGCGGATCAAACCAAAAGGTATTTTCCATTCTTCCAATGTCCTGAGCGATCGTCTGCTTGTCATTCTTTAATAAAAGAAGGGTGGAGGTTGTTTTTTCAGTACCTCCAAAATTGAAATCTCGATCTGAAAAAACTGAGTCGAATAATTGACCATTAGGCAATTGGGGGTCGAGTGTGTATGTCTTTTTTTGAGGTAGGACAAGGTGGGCTTTTTGTTTATTTACTTCCTGGATGATAAGGCTGTCTTCACCCCTCTTGAGTAAAGAATAAGTTCCTGCTTTTCCTTGGATAGGGTAGGTTTGTAATAATTTGCCTGAATTGGAATAAAGATAGATTTTAGTATTTGCGTGCTTAGTCTTATTTTCGGTTACAGCGATTTCATCCCCCGGATTTGACTTACTGAAATCTCCAACAGCTATGGAGAAGGGGGGTGTCGCTTTTTCGGTCACCTGAATGGTACTGGTCAACCCTCCGAACTTATTGAATAAGCGGACAGAATTTGTTTCAGCAGAGGTTAGAGGCCAGGTCACAATAAAGGACTTAGCGTTTTTATCCGATCCACACGCTATTCCCACTCCACCTCTGATTGCGGGCGGGTAGGCTAGGAATTGAGTTTCGCATACTTGATACGAAGATAAAATACGAATAATCGTATGGTTGTCTGGATGCGGGCCTTCGCCTGTAACCATTCTCGGAGCTAAAGGTACAGGAGGTCGAGCAGATGGTTGGTTTGCTAATCTTTTAGTTTCTGCATCAAGATCGAGGTACTTGTTCACCGCAAGGGTGACACTGATACTTTTTTGATCTCTGAATCGAACCGTTTCGACTGCCTGAATTTGAGGTGTTAAGTGGTGTAATCCAATTCCGAATTCGTCAATCTTTTCAAACTTATCACCTATGGCAGAAAACAATCTCAACTTTTGGTTTGCTTTGATCAGTCGTAAGTTTCGAATTTTAATGAGTTTGTTTTCCTCGTCACCAAAATCCATTCTTAAAGCATCTATATTAACTCCAATCAGTTTTCCACCATGGCTAAAGTCAAAGATGTGCCATTTCCAATCTTTGGAACGCTTGAGAGGGGTCCTGAGCGTTTTAGTTTCTTTTCCGGTTCGATAATAAAATACCATATCGCCGAAATCTTCAGGAGCCTGATATTCAAATGCGATTACATAAGGAACAGTTGGTTGATACACCTC
>CAWUUU010000284.1:0-16803 GCA_963924995.1 uncultured Opitutales bacterium | reverse complement strand
GGACTTGCTTTTAAGTTGGTACATGGAATTCTCAAAACATTACGCCAACAAGGAGTAAAAAAAGCCCTTGAAATAAGCCCTAAAGATTCACTCGCACTTGCTGGCTTAGGAACGATTGCTGACCTAGTCCCTCTATGCGATGAGAACAGAATACTGGCAAAGTTTGGTCTCAAACACTTGGGTCATAATCCTGGAGCAGGTTTGGATGCCATACTTGATAAGGCAAACCTTAGCACGGAATCTAACCCCTGTAGCGAAGATGTGGCATTTAAAATAGCCCCTCGAATTAATGCTTGTGGTCGATTAGATCATGCGGAAGTCGCAACTTCACTCTTACTGGAAACAAATCCAACAAAATGTAGTGAGCTTGCACAAAAAATGAATGATTACAATGAAGAGCGAAAACGCATTGAATCTGAACTTTCTGAAGATGCACTAAAACAGGCTAAAGAACATTTTAATGACCGCTCAGCAGCGGTTGTTTGTGGCCAAGGTACACATTGGAATCCAGGAGTGGTAGGGATTGTTGCAGGTAAACTGGCTAATTCCTTAGGGAAACCTTGTATCGTTCTTGCTCAAACTGGTGGCGAATGTAAGGGGTCTGGACGGGGGGTCAAAGGAGTCAACCTCGTAGATGCGTTAAGCCAATGCAAGGAACTCCTCGAACATTGGGGAGGTCACCCGGCGGCGGTTGGACTCAGTTTACCAGTTGAGAAACTTGAACTTTTTAAAGAGAAATTTGTTCAAGTAATTGAGACTGACTCAGGTGGTTCATTCCCTGAACCAACTATTCGTATTGCAACGGTAATTAAACAGGAAGATTTACAAGAAAGCTTACTTCTAGATTTGAGTAATTTAGCCCCTTTCGGCCAGGAAAACTCTGAACCAATTTTGGCTCTCCAAAATATACGCTTAGCCTACGAACCAAAAACAGTGGGTTCCGGGGAGCATTTTCAATTTTCTGTCCATAATGGGAATAGAATAATCTCAGGTATTGCATGGAATATGAGTCAAAGAATGCCCCCTAGTACAACGGATATAGATCTTGCGTTTCGATTTAGATGGAATTCATGGAACGGTCGAAA
This sequence comes from uncultured Opitutales bacterium, assembly GCA_963924995.1. GTDB lineage: Bacteria > Verrucomicrobiota > Verrucomicrobiia > Opitutales > Seribacteraceae > Seribacter. The sequence continues at coordinate 15,718 of CAWUUU010000284.1, read as the reverse complement.
AACTCCCCAAATGATCCTCGAAGATTGGCGGATCAGTGCCTAAGTATTTATCTTTTCCTCAAGGTATGCGATTGCTTCGTCCTCAGATAATCGTATCTGCTCAGTAGTGTCACGGTCCCGAAGAGTAATTGACCCATCGCCCTCAATTGTTTCAAAATCGACGGTTAATCCAAATGGGACTCCAACCTCATCAATCCTACGATACCTTCGACCAATTGCACCACTTTGGTCGAAAATTACATTCCATTTTCTCTGAAGTCGATGGTAAAGCTTTCGAGCCCTCTCCACGAGTTCTGGTTTATTCTTAACCAATGGAAAAATTCCTGCCTTAATCGGAGCAATACGAGGGTGAAATCGCAAAACAGTTCGTTTTTCTCCCTCGATTTCATCAATTTGATAGGCCGAACAAATCACCGCTAGGAAGGTACGATCGACACCTAAACTAGGCTCAATAACATGAGGTAAATACTTTTCTTTCCTGGATTCGTCGAAAAACTCTAAATTTTTACCTGAGTGCTCCTGATGTTGGGTAAGATCAAAATTCCCTCTTGCCGCTATACCCTCAAGTTCATGTTCTCCAAATGGGAATTTGAAAGTAATATCTGTGCATGCCTTGGCGTAATGAGCAAGTTTCTCCTTTGGATGAACTTCTTCACCAAGAAAATCTGAAGTTAATCCGATACTGCTAAACCAGGACATTCTAGTATTAATCCACTCCCTGTGATATTTAGGCCAAGCTTCTTCATCCGGTGGGATGAAATATTCGATTTCCATTTGTTCAAACTCCCGGGATCTGAAAATGAAATTTCGTGGTGTTATTTCATTACGAAAGGCTTTTCCGATTTGAGCAATGCCAAATGGAACCTTTACCCTTCCAGTATCAATGATATTTTTAAAATTAGCAAAAATCCCCTGAGCCGTTTCGGGTCTAAGATAAGCAACTGAAGAAGCATCGCGTAAAGCTCCAACATTGGTCTCAAACATCATATTGAAATCTCTTGGCTCGGTAAGGGTCCCGACATTTCCAGTTGCTGGTGAAGGCACTAATTTTTGCTCGTCAGCGGAAAGTTCATCAAATGGGCGAAGTTCAACTGATTCAAGCGTTCCCTGTTTGGCGGCTTTCCTTTTAATCGACTCGGCTTTTTTTTCCGCGTCTTCTTGCATATCAACTGATTCTAGCAAACAAATCCAACCGAGGGATTCTCCATTTACTCGAATATCTGCAGCAAACAGCTGATCTGCTCGGTACCTCATTTTGGACTCCCTACAATCAACCATTGGATCGGAAAATCCATCGATATGACCGGAGGCTTTCCAAATGCTAGGATTCATAATAATACTAGAATCTAAGCCCACCATATCGTCTCTCCTTCGGACCATATCTTCCCACCACGCATCCTTTATGTTTCTGCGTAATTCTACGCCAAGAGGACCATAGTCAAAAAAACCATTGAATCCCCCATAAATTTCAGATGATTGAAATACGAATCCCCTACGCTTGCAAAGAGACACTATTTCTTCGATTAAAGTATTTTCTTTAGCCATTTATAAGGTATGTATCTATAAGTTCTGAATTGTTTCGACAACCATGAATTAGAAATTCATTCTTTAATAATTGTAAGTTGACTTGATTACGCTAGGGTAATTGAATTTATAAATGCCCAGACATAAAACATATTTCATCAGAATCCTTGTTTTCATACTTTTATTAACATCTAGTTTTTTTACTTCTAGTTGTAAAATATTCCCAGGATTCAAAAAATATGTATCTTCTGATATTAACATTGCTGGAGCCATGACCCACTCCCCTAATTCATTTGCTCCCATTGAACCTGGTACGATTCGCTTACAATCTGAAGAACTTTGGTATCGGAGGGATTTCAGTGGTAATAAAACCACTTTTTTGTGGGGGCTTTTTACTTTTACTGACTACTGACTCACGCTTTAATACTATAAATTAGGAAAAGAACATAAAGCCTATTTATAATTAGAATAATTCCATTTAGTACTTGCGAGCAGCCAGTACACTTGTATTGTTAAGTGTGTCATGGCTTACTCATTAAAAACTCAAGATAGAAGATCGCTTAACTCTGCTCTTCAAAAAAAAGGTTTACGATCAACAAAACAGCGAGCCTCTGTTTACGAGGTTATACTGTCGAAGCGAGATCACCCCACCGCGGATGATATCTTACTGCGCGTTCGAAAAAGTCTTCCCACCATTTCACTCGCTACAGTCTATAATTGCTTAGAAACACTGGTCGATTGTGGGCTTGTTAGGCAGGTTAATCTAGACCGAGCGTCTACTCGATTCTGCCCCAATCTTACTCCTCATGCTCATTTTAAATGTAGTCAAACAGGTAAAATCTTTGATCTCACTATGGACGAAAACTCCATGCAAAGCTTACATTCAATTCTACCAAAAGGCTTCAAGTCTCAAAATTTCGAACTTTCCTTTTCAGGGACAGTAAAACATTTATCCAACTAACTTAATTACCTCTAGCAAATCTTATTCAATGAGTACTCTTCAAATCGATAACCTCTCGGCCTCCGTAGGGGAAGATCAAATTCTTAATAACTTAAATTTCACGCTTCCTAAAGGTGAAGTGCATGCGATTATGGGACCAAACGGAAGCGGGAAAAGTACTCTTTCCAAAGTTCTCGCGGGTCACCCTGATTATCAAGTTCTTGGAGGAAATGCTCGCATGGATGACACCGAGTTATTAGGGCTTAATCCGGATGAAATTGCGAGGTTGGGACTCTTTCTTGCATTTCAATACCCTGTTGAAGTGCCTGGTGTGAGTATCGCAAATTTCATTCGAGCAGCTATCCAATCGAGATTACCTGAGGGAGAAAGTATTAAGGCGGTCGAATTTTATAAAGAGCTCTATCAAAAGATGGATGAACTCGGGATGGATCGATCTTTTACCTCACGCTCGATGAATGAAGGTTTTTCTGGAGGAGAAAAGAAAAGATGTGAAATCCTTCAAATGTCTATGCTTAAACCAAAATATTGTATTCTCGACGAGACCGATAGTGGATTAGATATTGATGCCTTAAGAATTGTATCAGAAGGAATTAACCAAATGAAAAACCCTGATCGGGGGATATTGGTAATCACTCACTATCAAAGACTGCTGGATTATATTGTACCCGACCGAGTCCATGTTATGTGGGAAGGAAAGATTGTACGCAGTGGAGACAAGAGCCTTGCTCTTGAACTTGAAGATAAAGGATATGATTGGATCAAGGAAGAAGTAGCGGTCGCCTAAAAATTAAAAAATAATCAAATGATTAAACCATCAAACATTGAAATTGACCGCGAAAAGGGTAATTTTCACTACCCAACTTCTAAATATGCATTTGATGCCGGGGTTGGACTTTCTGAAGATGTAGTCAAATACATTTCGGGAGTTAAGAATGAAAAGGATTGGATCCTAGACTTTCGCCTCAAAGCATATTCTATTTTTAAAAAAAAACCGATGCCCACTCATTGGGCCTCCAAAGATTTGGAGAATATTGATTTTGATGTTATCCGATATTATCTAGCACAGGGCCAACAACCAAGCAGAACTTGGGAGGAAGTACCCGATGATATAAAAAAGACTTTTGAACGACTCGGTATCCCGGAACAAGAGCGTAAGTTTCTTGCTGGAGTAGAGGCACAATTTGACAGTGAAGCTGCCTATTCCAGAATGAAGGAAGGCCTCGAAAAAGAGGGTGTCATATTTGTAGGTTCAACTGAAGGTCTTCGAGACTACCCGGAAATTTTTAAAAAGTGGTTTGGTAAAGTGATTCCAACTTCAGATAATAAATTTTCGGCCTTAAATAGTGCAGTTTTTAGTGGTGGTAGTTTTATCTATGTCCCACCCGGGGTAAAACTTTCTCAACCTCTTCAAGCATATTTTCGGATCAATGCCGAGAATTTTGGCCAATTTGAAAGAACCCTAATTATTGCGGATGAGGGTGCAGAAATAACTTACATGGAAGGTTGCACTGCTCCCAAATTTGAAACCTCTACTTTACATAGTGCAGTGGTTGAACTGGTTGCCTTAAAAGGTGCCAAAATTCAATACATTACTGTTCAGAATTGGTCCAATAATGTCTTTAACCTCGTGACTAAAAGAGCAATGGCCCATGAAGAAGCCGAAGTCAGATGGATTGATTGCAACATTGGTTCCCGCCTTACGATGAAATACCCAGGAGTAATTCTGAAAGGAAGAAAAGCAAGGGGTGAAGTTCTTTCCATAGCACTAGCAAATGATGGTCAGCACCAAGATACCGGCGCCAAAATGGTTCATGCCGCAAGTGAGACTACAAGTAATGTGATTGCAAAGTCAGTTTCGATTGGGCAAGGACGTTCATCCTATCGAGGGTTAGTCCAAATCCCAGGACATTTAAAGCATTGTAAAAACAACACTGAGTGCGATGCCTTGCTTATTAATAGCGATAGCCAGACAGACACCTACCCTGCCATCTCGATTCAAGGAGACGATAATTCAGTCCAGCATGAAGCAAGTGTATCCAAGGTGAGTGCTGAGCAAATTTTTTACATGCAACAACGAGGGCTTAATCAAGCTGAAGCGATGAGTCTCTATGTAAATGGATTTGTAAATGATTTGATTAGAGAATTCCCCATGGAATACAGCGTAGAATTAAAAAGGCTCATTGACATGGAAATGGAAGGTTCGGTCGGATAATAAATAATTCACATGAACTCCCTACCTCCTTCTCGAGCAAATATGACAACGCATTTTAAATCACCAGACTTTTTCCAAACATTTTCTGAGAAACGGTCATGGGAACCCGGATGGATGGCAGATTTCAGAAAAGACTCATGGAGTCGTTATTCAGAACTGCCCAAATCAAAATTAAAGGATGAAAGATGGAGATTTTCTCCACGAGCCCGTTTTAGCTACTCTAATTGCGAACAGTTGCGCGATTCACCTAAACAAACAAAACTAGTCAATAATAACTCTAAAAAAGTAATTTTTGAATCTTTTGATCAAGCAATTTTAGAACACCCGAACCTGTTATCTAAATTACCTTCTTTAACTGGTCCACAACTGGGATCAGATGAGACATTTTTGCTAGGTTCATCCTTCTCTGAATCAGGATTTCTGTTAAATGCTGGGGAAGGAGTCAAAGAAGAGGCCGCGTTTGTATGTAACCATTTCGCGCCCAAAGAAAATCACTCTCTTTTTCAACAAAATATTGTCACGCTGGCACCTTTCGCGGAGCTTACGCTAATCGAATATTTTGATTCTGAAGATGATTCGACCATTGGAGTTTTATCAAATTTAAGTCATATCCATCTTGGAGAAGGTGCGAAACTTAATCGTATTGTTGTTCAACGAATAAATAGCCATTCGACTTTTCATCATCTTGAAAAAATTGAGTTAGAAAGAAACTCTCAATTTAACAATATCTCTCTCCAACTCGGAAGTGCACAAACCAGAGTAGAATCAAGGGGGGATATTCTAGGGGAAGGTGCGGAGTTTAACAATTACTCCCTCAGCCTCGGTCGTAATGAACAATTATTTGATCAACGAACAATCCAACACCATATCGCACCACACGGAAAAAGTAATCTGCTATTTAAAAATGCGTTATTAGACGAATCCAAATCTGTTTTCTCTGGGCTAATCAAAGTGGACCCCAAAGCTCAAAATACTGATTCATTTCAAACAAACCGTAATTTATTACTGAGCAAGGAAGCTGAGGCTGATTCTCTGCCTGGGCTCGAAATACTTGCGAACGAAGTCAAATGTAGTCATGGTGCAACAACTAGCAAAATTGATGACCAAGAGCTTTTTTATTTGCAAAGCAGGGGCATTTCTAAATCAATTGCAGAAAAATTAATTGTACTTGGCTTTTTCGAGGATATCATTGGGCGTGCAGGCAATTCTGATACCATTGAGTCGCTTAGAAATGAAGTTTCTAATTATTTTAAATCATAGAACCACAAACTCTTCCAAATGAGCCAACAACAAGAAGAAATTGAATTATTAAGAGATGTGAATGCCACCTTAATTCCTCATGGAGAAGAATTTATTCTTTCCAAAGAAGAGAAAGTTACTATCACTCATAGGTTGGGTGGGAACTTCACGGTTATGACCTTGAATGGTATGTATCGAATTGCCGCCAAGGATGCAGATGCTTTAGGTGAAAAAGGAAACGGCTTTGTAGAAAAAAATCATCCTAAAGACGCGGAACCAGCCAATGAAGAACAGATCAGAACGAACTTAAAATCAGTATTTGATCCTGAGATCCCGGTTAATGTGGTTGACCTAGGCTTAATCTATAAAGTTGAAATTGAACAAGTTGAAGATCGCGGAAGGATTGCATTCGTCGATCTTACACTCACTGCACCCGGTTGTGGAATGGGTCCGGTAATTGCAGAAGATGTTAAAGGAAAAGTTCTTGAACTTCCTGGTATTGATGATGCAGAAGTCGAGATTGTTTGGGATCCACCATGGACACAAGATATGATGTCAGAAGAAGGAAAGATGGAATTAGGCTTAATTTAGGCCTTTTATTTTTTATCCTCTCCCCTAATTTAGATTTAATTATTATGAGTACAAATGATAAGAAAAATAGAATTGCACTGGGTTGTGATCATGCTGGTTTTGAATACAAAGAGGCGATTAAACAATTTTTACAAAACAAGGGCTTTGAAACCAAGGATTTTGGTACTTTCTCTGAAGATTCTGTTGATTATCCGGATTTTATCCGTCCTGCTGCAGAAGCAGTTGCCGAGGATCTTTGCGATTTTGGTATTGTTATAGGCGGGAGCGGAAATGGTGAAGCTATTGCTGCCAATAAAGTGAAAGGAGTTCGTTGTGCATTATGTTGGTCAGAAGATACTGCCCGCTTAGCAAAACAACATAACAACGCAAATGTGATCTCAATTGGACAGAGACAAATATCCAAGGAATTGGCTCTCAGTATTGTTGAGACTTGGCTTGAATCTAATTTTGAAGGAGGAAGACACCTTCGGAGAATACAGATGCTCGACTAAACCATTTATTTTATATAAAAACTTTTTAAATGACCGAAGAAAAAGAAAAGAAACGTGATTCAGTCACAGAAGCGATTCAAAGCAAGTTTCTCGAAGAGAGAAAAATATTTTTATGGGGTGAAGTCAGTGACAAGTCCGCACGGGACTTAACTGAAAAACTCCTTTTCCTCGAATCGGATGATCCAGGAAAGGAAATTACTTTCTATATCAACTCTCCAGGTGGTTCTATCACCGCGGGGATGGCAATTTTTGACACCATGCAATTAATCAGTTCTCCAATTGCTGTCATTGTTACTGGAATGGCCGCAAGTATGGGATCTATCCTGCTGTGCGGTGCCACTAAAGGTAGACGTTTTTTATACCCTCATTCTCGAGTTCTTATTCATCAACCGCTCATTACCGGAAGAATGGTTGCGGCGGCGGTAGATATAAACATACAAGCCCAAGAAATGGAAAAACTTAGAGAAGAACTTAACGGAATTTTAGCTAAAACATCTGGTCAACCTCTTGACAAAATTCAACAGGACACGGATCGAGACTTTTATCTTAATGCACAAGAAGCGATCGATTATGGTTTAGCCGACCAGATTGTAGATAAAATTTAATTATTTGGTTTACCCATCTCAGATAAAGGTAATTCATTGACTAAGTGCCATTCCTTGGGGATGGAATATGGTTCAAGTCGTTCTTGAACGAATTGTTTTAGTTTTTTAACATCAATTGTTGTGGGTTTAATGTATGCAACTATTCGTTTCCCCCACTCTTGGTCTTCAACTCCGCGGACTAAGCATTCATCAACTAAATCAAATTGTTGTATCACTTTTTCAATTAAATGAGGATCCACTTTCTCTCCTCCAGTTACTACAATACGATCTAAACGACCCTGGATGAACCAATTTTCTTCGGAATCATGATATCCATAATCGGGTGTGCTTAACCACTGATCTACTGACTTTCCTCCTTCAAAGGGGTTTAGACACATGCTTTTTGCCTGGACTGCAATACGGTTACTCACAGGATTAACAGACAATTGAGCGTGGGAAAGAACCTTACCCACACCACCTAATCCTTGCTGAAATGAATGGGAATCCAAAAGAGTCACCATCCCTGCGGTTTCAGACATTCCATAACAGGGAAATAAAGGTAATCCTTCAATCCTACACTTTTGAGCAAGTTTTTCTGAAAGTGAAGATCCTCCAATAAAAATACCATTAAATTTCCTCAAGTTTTCACAGGCAATTGAACTTGAGGCTAATCGGTGTAATTGGGTTGGAACTAATGAAATCCATTTGTTTTCAATCCACTGATCCAAAGGCCCTTCTAAGAGTTTTCGATAATCTGAAAAGAAAATCTTACCCCTTGACGCCATCGCTCGTAAAACTTGCATCATGCCACCAACATGATTTAAAGGCAAACAACACCAAGAAGATATTCCCTCGACTGATAAAGCCTTAAGAAGACTCTGTACCGCAAAATTAACTGTTATTTCATTGTGCTTAACCCATTTTTTAATCCCTGATGTACCTCCCGAACGAAAATAAAGAGAAGGCATAGAATTATGACCTTCAAGTTTCTCTGTCTTGTGAATACTCAAATTTGAATCTAACCAGACGGATCGACCTTTTTGTAACAATGCGAAAATCTTTTGCGCATATAAGAGATTTTCATTCTTTAAATCATTCTTATCATCAATCCAGGAATTATTATAATTTTGAAATTCAATTTTCATAGATTTCCCCACAATTCATCAAGAAAGGTAATCGAGATAGTTTCTGAAGATAGAGGTAGTTGATGGTGCTGTGAAAACTCTTTATCACTTAATTGAAATAAATTTCGATCAAGTCCCGCGACTTGGTTTGAGAACGATGCACATCTACACACCGCCTCGTACCCGAATGGACTTTCAAATACAGTGGAAACAATTGTTCTTTCGGGCTTTGCACAGATAAACCTTAACATTTTTTCCCAGTCTTGAAAAAGAAAAGGCTTAAGAACATAAAATCCCTGCCAATCATTTTCGTCAAAAAAAGATAAGTCATTCTTCCAAACCAAGGATTCATCAAGAGCGAGGGAGATGCTCAATTCTTGTTCAATCTTAAGAAGTTCATTAATATTTTCTTTGGGAAAAGGTTGTTCGATGAATTGAAGTCTCGACTCATTTGCAAACGCTTCATTCCATTGAAAAATCTGATCAGCCTTCAGTGATTCATTTGCGTCTAGTCGAATCATAGAATTTATAGGAACTAAATTTAATAAATCCTGAACTTCCTGAATTTCACTTGAAGTTGTAGAAAGTCCAATCTTTTTTTTGTAAACAGCTGATGGATTGCCAAAGTCCGAATTGAGTGTAATAAGTTCCGCCGAGAAAACTGATGATGAATCATTTTCTCCAAAAGTTGAATCCCATATTTCACTTGCCATACATGAAATGGCACTTTGCATTAAGGGGTTAACTTCAAAGGTTTGTCCCAAGACCCATCGTTGTACAATGGGTACAAGTTCGTTAATTGGTATATCTAAAAAGCCTGGTGTCGGACAAAGTTCACCAAACGAAATTCTCCCTTTATTATCTTCTTCCCTTAAAATAATGCTTACTCGTTCACCCCAGAAACCGTGTGCAGTTTGCAAAGGAGTTACAAATTCATGCCTGTAAATTCGGTACTGTCGATTAGGATTCATTAATTATTCTTGAGACGATAGACTCTTTCGATCATAAACATCTTATATGTGCAATGTCGTATAAACCAATTATGGACGAAGATTTTTATTTAAAGGCAGACGATTTTTTCAGCAAAAGTATTCCAACTGGTTTTACCTTTGATGATTTATCTTTGGCAACGCGTTATTCTGAGGTCATTCCTCGAGATGTACGACTTGACACTAATATCTCGGAATCAATTAAATTAAGTATTCCAATTCTTTCTTCTGATATGGACACGGTAACAGAGTCAGATATGGCCATAGCCATGGCACTTTGTGGTGGGATTGGGCTTATTCATTATAATATGTCTCCTCGCAACCAAGTAAAGGAAGTTGCACGAGTCAAGTACCATGTACACGGATTGATACAAGATCCAATTACTATAACTGCCGATAAACTGGTGGGGGATGTATTGGAATTGATAGAGGATAAAAACTTTCAATTTCGTACTTTTCCCATAGTGGATGATCAGGAGAAGCTTTTAGGTCTATTGCCCGGGAGAGTCGTTAAAAAACGCTATAAAAGTCGGAAAGTGACTGATGGGATGCTTGCTCGAAACGAAGTCTATACCATTAAAGAAAATGAAGTAGGACATGATCCAATTGCAACTGCAGATAAGTTTTTCAGCAAGCATATGGGCATTCATAAACTTTTAGTGGTGGATAAAGAAGATAGATTGCGGGGACTTTACACATTAAGCGATATTGAGAGAATCATGGAGGAAAATAGAGATCATTTAAAACCAGCAAGAGATTCGAAGTTCCGACTCCTTTGCGGTGCTGCGGTATCTACCCCTCGAAAAAAAGATGGTCAATTAGACAAGGATTCTCTTGGTGAACATGTTTCTGAAATGGTAGAACAAGGACTCGATTCGGTTGCCGTTTCCACTGCCCATGGGCATACAAAAGGGGTTGGAGAAGCTACAAGGTTTATTCGAGAGTCATTTCCAGACTTAACTATTATCGCCGGTAATGTAACTTCAGGCGAAGGGGTTGAATTCCTCGCTGACGCCGGCGCAAATGCGATTAAGGTCGGACAAGGACCTGGTTCAATTTGTACTACTCGGATTGTAGCTGGTGTTGGAATTCCCCAAATGACCGCTCTTTATGCAGCCTTGCAAGGTGCAAAGAAGAAAGGAGTTTCAATTATTGCTGATGGCGGGATTTCAAAATCTGGGGATATCGTCAAAGCATTAACTCTAGCAAAAGCTGTGATTTGTGGAGGATTGCTTGCAGGTTGCCGGGAAGCCCCTGGTAGGATCATTGAGATCGAGGGAAAATATTACAAACAATATCGAGGAATGGGCAGCCTCGAAGCAATGAAGGAGGGATCTGCCTCTAGGTATGGACATAAACAGGAAGATCTTTCCGCAAAAAGTACCCCAGAAGGTGTTGAAGCACTTAAAGAAGTCGCTGGCTCGGTTAAAGAAACACTCGAAGGCTTGGTCGGGGGAATTCGTGCGGGGCTAGGCTACTTAGGAGCAGAAAGGCTTGATCAGCTCTATGAAAAAGCACGATACATTCAAGTAAGCCCAGCAGGGCAAAGAGAATCAGGTACACACGATGTGATCGAAGTAAAACGAAGCGATTTCGCAAGAAAATAAATTCCCTCCTTATTTTATGAATTTTTCCAACAAATCATCCACCAATCTATTTTCTGTTCTTGGAATTAGCATGGGAGACGAAGGTAAGGGTCGAGTAGTCCATGAAATTTTAGAGCAAATAAAAAATCAAAGTGGAAACCTGCCCGCTGGCGTAATTAAAGTAAACGGAGGTGCAAATGCAGGCCACACTGCAGCAGGTCTAAAACTCAACCTTTTACCTTCTGGCGTAGGCAACCCGGATGTCCAAAAACTAATTATAGGAAGCGGAGTTGTTGCAGACCCACGAAAATTCTTATGGGAAGCGAAGCCACTAGAATCTCGGGGAATCTCGGTTTTTAAAAGATTACTTATCGATGAGAAAACTCAAATGAGTGATCTTACCCATCGATTGCTTGACTTAGCCTGGGAAAATTATCGGGTCAAGCAACTAGGTATGGAAAATCGTGGTTCAACTGGGCGAGGAATTAGCCCCGCCTACTGTGACGAAACGGGGCAATGGCAAATCTTTTATCAACAGTTTCTAGACGACCGGTCTAAGTTTAAATTAGCTCTTCAAGGAAGAACTCAAAGAGCGCTGGATACTATTCGATATGTTTGCAAAGTAAATGAACTCGATTGGTCTGAGTTCTTTTCCACCCTTTCCGATGCGGAAAATCGAGCCAATCAAGAAGCTATTGATGAAGGAATTTTTCAGCAAGACGAATTCAATTTCCATAGTTTCATGGGAAATCAACCATTTACTCTTAATTTTGATTATTTCGAGGAGGTTTATTGGGAGGCAGGTAAACAACTTGTAAATTGCATTGGAGATATAAGAAATGAATTATTACAAAATAAATCTCAGTCAAAATCCATAGTCGCAGAGTTTGGGCAAGCCTATTGGCTTGATAAAAGGCACGGATTTACTCCAAATGTTACTGCATCGCACACTACCACTTCTGAATTATTTGCTTCGGGGGGAATTCCGGTTCAAGATGTTACAACTATTGGATGCTGTAAAGCATACGACACAAAAGTGGGAACACATCATTTTCTATCCAAAATCGATCACGAACACCACCCGCTCGGAAGTAAGTTAGCCAAATTGGAATTTGGTACTTCTACTGGAAGGCAAAGAATGGTCGGATGGTTTGATGCTGTTGAAAAAGGGAATGCACTCAGATATTGTGGATTTGATGAGCTTGTCATTAATAAATTAGACGCATTATCTATGAACGAAGATAGTCCTACTGAATTAAAAATATGCGTGGCTTACAAAATGCCGAACGGAGAAATTACTAAAGATGTCCCACGACAGGAGTCCCTTCATCAGACATTGACACCGGTTTATGAATCATTACCCGGCTGGACTGAAAACTTAAGTCAAATGAAGTCTTTTTCAGAATTCCCCATCGCTGCTAAAAAATATGTAGCAAGAATGGTTTCCAGCATAATTGAATCAGCTTACCCTGAGGGTTTTAATCATCTAACTTTACCCAAAATTCGTTTCTTGGGAGTTGGTCCAAATCCGGGTCAAATTATTTCAGATATTCCACCCACAATAGAATTAATAGAGAATTTCTAGTTTAAAGTGACTCCGCCGCCTTTTGCATTAAGTAAATTTCAAAAGAGAATTTCTTGGGAAGAAATTGATCAATCACATCTGATAGATCATTTAAGACTATGCGTTCAAGAAGAACTTGCCTCTTATGGAGACCTTACCTCTAATCTATGCCAAATAAGAGGGAACGGGACGGCTGAATTAGTATCCAGAGAAGACATGATTGTGTGCGGATTGCCCCTAGTACCATTAATTTTCCAGGCATTTAAAATAAGTTCAATAAGAGTTGAAAACTTTGTACAGGATGGTGATAAGGTAGCTAAAGGAACGAGCATCAGTAGATTTTATGGGAAACAAGCAGAGATTCTTTTAACCGAAAGAACTGTTTTAAACTTCATCCAAAGACTTTCTGGAGTTGCAACCACAAGTAATTTATATGTTTCGATCCTTTCCAAAGAAAATGTAGGTTTGCTCGATACCAGAAAAACTACCCCTGGACTCCGAGTACTCGAAAAGTATGCAACTGCTTGTGGCGGTGGTTTTAACCACAGAATGGGATTGTTTGACCGCATTCTAATAAAAGACAATCACCTTGCAGCTTTGGGCATTTCATCAAATAAAGATTTATCCACATTTTTAACTGAAATCAAAAATAACTCTGCTAATAATTTACTAGAAATAGAGATTGATTCAATTGGATATTTAGAAACTGCTATAGATGCTGGAGTAGATGCAGTTTTACTAGATAACTTCGAACCATCTGAAGTTAGAAAAGCTGTTTTGGCTAATGACAACCGAGTTGTAATTGAAGCAAGTGGTGGAATTTCATTAGAATCATTAGATGAATTTGCTCAGACTCATCCACATTTTATTTCAACTGGGGCACCGATTCACACTAGCCGATGGCTCGACATCGGTTTAGATTGGAAATAAGTTAATTCAAGTGTCAAAATATCCTCCAGGAAAAAGAAAGAGTGTTAAACCTCCAACTGCCCAAAAGAAGAATTTAAAAGAAAATCCCAGTAGCTTTCTTCTAAGATTACTTTTATCCGCATCTCCTTATTATGTCTCTGGTAGTATTCTTGCTGAAAGATTGGGAATGTCTAGGGTTGGAGTTTGGGCAAGAATCGCAAAGCTAAGGCAAGAAGGATTGTCAATAGATGCCTCTCAGAATAGAGGGTACCGAATAGCGGCTGAACCCGATAAATTTAATCAATACCTTTTGGAAGCTTGGCTCCACAAAGTGAAAGTTAAATGTAATATTTTTGTAATTCCATCACTTGATAGTACCAATTCAGAAGCAGAAAGAATGTTGGCAAATGGCGAGAAAGCCCCCTTTGCAGTTATTGCAAACAAGCAAAACGCTGGTCGTGGAAGACTGGGGCGAACTTGGTACAGTCCGCAATATGGAAATATAAACCTATCAATTGCACTTCGTCCTGATATAAATTTAATAAAATTAAGAACCTTTACCCTCTGGCAAGGAATTTGCCTAGCGAAACTACTTCAAACACATACAGGTAATGAAGAAATTTATGTCAAGTGGCCAAACGATCTAGTGATCAAAGGAAAAAAAATAGGTGGAATGTTGACAGAGGCATCTATTGACTGTGAACATGTGAGATCAATGGTTTTGGGAATAGGAATTAATGTAAACTCAAAAAGTTCACAATTCCCTAGTACAATATCAAAAATGTCAACATCACTGCATGATATAAATGGTCAAATTTATCGAATACATGAATTAACATCGAAAATTATCAAAACTGTCCTATCTAGTTATAAACAATCCATTGAGGGTATTACTAATAAAGAACTTTTCGAAAACTGGGATAAGTTGGATGCACTCAATAAGAAAAATGTGGAAATCAAAATCGGTAAAGAAACTATTAGAGGAAAAGCGATTGGGATTGATGAAAATGGGGCTATTAAAATCAAATCAAGGAATGGTAGAATCAAACTTGTAAATAGTGGTGATTTAACAGTAGAAAAATGGTAAAATTAACCACTACTATTTCATGTCTTGATATTGGAAACACCACTTCTCGAATGGGTTTATATATTAATGGAAAACTGGCTAAAGAAAAAAGTATTAGTACTAAAGTTATAACAAATAGCACATCTAGATTTTCAGAATTTTCCAGTTTCGTAAACAATGAAATATCATACTGTTCTGTCGTACCTGAAGCTGAAAAATCTCTACTAAGATATTCCAATTTAAATAATATTAAGCTATATAATTTAAGTTTTAAATCTAGAGGTCAATTTCCGATAAATTATCCAAAACTGGAGCAAATTGGACAAGATCGAATTGCCAATTCTCTTGCAGCTTACCACTCAGTGAAACTTCCATGTGTTGTTATAGATATTGGTACAGCAACCACTTTTGATGTAATTTCTTCAGTAGGAGGATATGAAGGTGGATTAATTACTCCTGGACCACAAGGTTACTTAGATTTCCTGGCAGACAATACAGCACTTTTACCTAAAGTTGATATTAATGATGAAGAACCAAAATCTATAATTGCAACAAATACTAAAGATGCGATGCGAATGGGTACAAAAATCGGATATCCCTCAATGGTTCAAGGCATTATCAAAGTTCTTACTAAAGAGATCAAAGAAAGGTTCGGACAAGAACCCACTATCATAAAAACGGGTGGTGCTTGTAAAAATTTTGAATTTAAAAAATCAATATACCTACCAGATTTAACCATTTACGGGCTAGCACTTGCATTTCAGTTAAATAAGACAGATTAAACTAAAAATTATGAGTGCTGAAAATAAACCGCTTCCGATAATAGAAGTTATAAATCTTAAAAAAAAGTATGGTCGAATTCATGCATTAAAAGGAAT
>CAWUUU010000283.1:0-5118 GCA_963924995.1 uncultured Opitutales bacterium | reverse complement strand
AAGTATTCAGGGTAATCAGGTTCATTTTTTTTTGATTAAAACTCCAATGTAGGATTTCTTTGATAAATGTCTTCCCGATCCCTTTTCTTCGAATCGCTGGATTTACAATTACTCGGCAAAGAACTCCCTTATTCTCACCTGGATTTACAATTTCTCCGTAGCAATCAAGCGAACCGTCATCCCCAATGAATGCAAATGGATTTAGGTCCTTTCTTTGCAAATGAAATAAAAAAACTTCCCGAGTTAAGCCTTTCTGGAAAGTGTTACCTGACCAAAATTGTTTATCCTCTTCATTTTTTATCCACGAAAGTAATTCTTTAACTTTACTTTCTGGAAATTTAATTAGTTTCAAGGAGAGGAATAAATTGGGAGAATCAAAAAGATTACGGAATTCGTAAATCTTTACTTTTTGCTTTCATGATTTCTGCGGGTTGGGGCCTCAGTCGGGAGACAGAGTTTAAATTGTGGACATAAGTTCCTTTGGTTTTAGCTAAAATCATACGAGCTTTCTCATCGTATTGATTAGCCTCATCAAATTTGCCTTGATTTAAATATATTATGGTCATCGCGGCATAAGTTGCACCCACATCAGTATGACTTTCTCCGAGTTTCTCTTCCCTGATTTTGAGAGCAGATTTTAGTAGTTCTAACGCTTCTTCATGCTTTTCTTGCCCTTCCAATGCAAGTGCTAGTCCTTCTTGGCAATCTGCTAAATCCGTATGGTTCGCACCCACTAAGGGAAGTTTTTTTCGTAATAATTCTCTAAAACTCTTCTCCGCCTGCTTATAGTTATTCTTAGACTCTTCAATGAAAGCAAGGTTGGTATTTACAGTTAAAATATCGGGGTGTTGAGCCCCGATCGCGGGCAACAATATTTTAATTGCTTTATCATAAGCTTCTTCTGCCTGCTCATTTTCTCCTGAAAAATAAAGTGCGACTCCCAAATTATTCCAGGTAACTCCTACATCCCGATGCTTATTCCCCTGAAAAGGAAGTCTTCCTTTGATGACCTGTTGGTATAGTTTGACCGCATCTTCATACTTACAATCTTTACATAGATTATCGGCTTCGCGGTGGAAATTTGCCCAATCTCCAAGTGTTTTGCTTTTTCCATTCGTACAGAGCAGTAATGTTATAAAGAGGGTAAAAGAGGTAAGTATTTTCATGATTGATCTACAAGAGAATAGGAAGGATTTTATTCGTCCGATGTGCAAGTAAGAATCAACAATCAAAGAAATTCTTTTGCTATTCTTAGGAGATTGTTTTTCATGTAGTTTTATAAAAAATTAATTTATCGGAGAAAAATCTTATGTTCAAAAGTAATAAAGTGTTATTAGGAATTATTGTTATGTTATCTATGTCGCTCTTTATGGGTGCGTTGATTAATAAATCAGAGGCTTCATTGAGCGTGATTAAAGCCGGAGTCGATGATAAAGGAAATCCTTTATGCGTGAATAAAAGCCAAGTTTATTTATTTAAAAAGGATCAAGCGTCCAATAAGATTATTTTTTATTACCACGATGCTAAAAGTACAGATGCCTCCGTGACTAAATCTTTTCCTGATTCGGAAAGCTTGGATACTTATTGGGAAGAACTTTTACGTAAATGGTAATTGAGTAGGGTTGATCAATCTAGGTATTCCAAAATTTGGTATAAGTTCCCTCAGGGTCGTAAATTGAAGCCTGCTTGGGGATATTGAATATTTTTCTGGATGTGACCCAGTCCCAGCGTTATATCTCCAATTGCAGTATTTACTGGTCGGATCATAATCAATTAAGTATTTCTCAAAAAACTTAGCTCCTTCAATCCAATTGATCCCTAAGTCATGTATGAGATAGGAAGCCACATTCTGTCTTCCACGATTACTCATCCAATCCGTTGCCATCTTTGGTTTCCTTAAAAGCATATTTTTTACTGGTATAGCAGACCTCGGCATCATAATGCTTTATAAGCTTGGAGATTTCATCAATGGCTCGTCCGAATACACAAGCGATATTACCTCCCCTTTTTTGGTATTCATCTTGGAGTCCTCCTAGAGATTCAAGGGTGAATCGTGCTTAATGAATATTGATCCGTACTGATTTCTTTGTTTCTCCAATACGAGATTCAAAGACATAAACGGGAATTATCTGATCACACACGATCAAGGCAAGCGAAAGAGCAGGATTATCGTGAATACGTAAATCGTTTCTTAACCAAAGAATAACCACTTTGTTCATAAAATATACAACGGCGATAAATCAAAGAAGTTCAAATGAAGAACTTTAAACGCAAAAAGTAATGCTGAATTCTTTGGGAATTAAAATAATTAAATTTTAAAAGTACTTTTTAACAAAAATATGAAATTTGGCATTAATTATGCAAAAGTTAAATCCGAGGAAAGGGTTTCATGGGTTATCATAACCGGAGGTGCACGTCAGAGGAAGGCGTGCACCTCTTTTTTTATCCAGTAATTGGTTTAATTACTGATTTTTTTATTAATCTTTTAAACGCACTCCTCCTTGATCATCCATGGGTAAAACCTCGCATATTTTTGTATGCTCGGGGCCAATCACAAATCGACTCACTTCTCCACTCGAATCTAGTTTACGAGGCAATCCACTTTTTCCCTTAATCTCAACGCATTCAATTAAATCTTTTCCATTGTATCCCTTTTCATTTGAATCAGAATATAATCCATCTGGGTGAAGAAAGCAGAGAATTCTGCCATATCGAACGCGACCATTTCTGGATTGCCTAATAATATCTCCTATTTGAAAAGTTTGTTTTTTAAAATACTTCCATTCGTTCAACCTTTTGCATCGATCTTCTGGTAATCGAAAGAATTTCAACTCTAAGTTTCCTTTTCTAAGGGGAGATAAGTCGTGGGTGCTAAGTTGTAAGAGTTCGAGTTTCCGATATTTTTTTCCTTCCTGAACAAAAAGAATTTCTCCAATCCTTTTCTTTTTTCCATTTGGAATTCGTTCAATTATCCGATCACCAATCTCAAAGGGTTTATTTTTTTTTCTAATCATTCGACAAAACAAAGGGTTAATGTAAGTGCGTAAATACACTAACATTGGGGTCGATGGTATGCAAAATTTATTGAAGAAAAATTAAATACAGGAAAGGGGAGGGAAAAGAGCGACTTTCCCAAGCCCTTATTTTTGGATAATCCAAATATTTTTAAATTGGAGGGGATTTCCATGGCCTTGAAGTTTGATTGGGCCTGGTGTTCCTTCCTGGTCGGGTCGGGCACCTCCCGTTTTGCCAGGAATTTCGAAATTATCATGAATTAAAATTCCGTTGAGTTTGGCAGTTATTCGAGCATTGCCGGTTTTTTTCCCATTGTTCGATTTTGCGTTGGTGAATTCGACATCATAAGTTTGCCAAGTTAAAGGGGGGAAGCATGCATTAACGATCGAACTCTTAATCGAATATATGCCTCCACATTCATTATTTTTCCCCTCTAAGCCAAAGGAATCTAGAATTTGATTCTCATACATATCCACTTGGTATAATCCACTATTTCCACGACCTTGCCCTCGAGCAGCAGGTCTGAATGGAAGCATGAACTCCAAATGCAAATGATAATTATCAAACATTCTTTTCGTTCGAATATCACTGCCATCTGTATTTAAAAATTTAGATTTATTATCTAACCTACCACCTTGCCATTCTTTAATATTAGTCCCGTCGAAAAGAACAAGAGAACCACTTGGTGGCTTTTTTCCAAGTGATGGGCTTGCCCGGTTTACTTTTTGGAGCACGATAGATTTACCCTTTTTATCCTTAAGGGTAAGTACATTTTCAGCAATCGAGCCAGAATAAGGTTTATGTCCAACGGGTGGGAACTTCTGTGTCGCACTAAACTCATCGGCTGGCCCTGCTATGTATTTTCTTTTACCGGTCGCAGGTTTTAATACAACAGAATTGTTGTTTAGTTGCCCATGGAGCAGGCTTCTACTTTTTCCATCCCAACCTTGACCGGGGAGTCCACCCGCGTAAAGCACCCCCTGAAAACTTCCTTGGTCAAGAGAGATAACTTGAGCGCCATATTCCTTATTTTTGTATTCCCCTTGAAATTTAAAATCTACGGGGATTTTGGAATCGTTTGAATTCGTATATGTGCCCGGGAAACTTTTGGGGGCACCGAAAATGAGAGTATGAAATAGAAAATATAGTAGTAAGTAATTTAAAGGATTCATTCCAAGAAAATTGGTTAATAGAATTGGGGAATCAAGTCGAAAGAGTTGAGTGTAATTAAAAAGTTTTTTGATCAAGCAATCAAATAAGCTATAGATCTTTAATTATTGAGATTTTTCTAATCATTGATTATCGATAGACATGCTTACTGATTAGAATGATGAATCGATTGAAAAATAGGGTTAAATTCTACTTCACATTCTCCTTCGCTCTGGGAGTTATAATAAGCGAATTAAAAGCGGTAGATTATAACAATACACAAGTTCCGCCACCCGTTTATGAACAAGCTCTGAATTGGGAGAATTTACAAGATCGAAATGGTATTTTATTTGCACCCAATGCGGAACAGCCTCTGACGGGATTTATCAAAAAATTATATTCTAATAACCAAGTTGAAATTCTGGTTCGATTGACTCGTGGACAAGTCGATCAAGTGAGTCGATGGGTAGAAAACGGTATTCCTTTGTACTCAGTGGATGTAATTCCTGGGAGTCTTTCCATTCAATCAATTCCTCAAAGTAGCGAACAATTGGACGGTCAAATATTCCACGGATTAACCAAATTTTGGTATCCTTCTGGTCAGAGTATGCTGGAAGCTAATTATGCTTATGGCAAGCGGGATGGAATCGCTCGTTCCTGGTATGAAAATGGGAATTTAAAAGTCGAGGAGAATTATAAAAATGGCCTGAAGGATGGGAATGCAAGGTCCTGGTTTGAGAATGGGAAAAAATGGATGGATTATACTCACTGGAATGATAAGCGAGACGGTCCACTTGTTTGGTGGTTCGAAAATGGGCAAAAGCGTCAGGAGGGGAATTATAAAGGAGGTCAACGATTTGGAGAATGGACTTATTACCAGGAAGACGGTTCAATCCTCTACAAAAAAACCTTTAGGGATGGAAAATCAATTTCCACAAAATATGGGAATGATGA
>CAWUUU010000282.1:0-9456 GCA_963924995.1 uncultured Opitutales bacterium | reverse complement strand
TGGGATCTAATCCATTTTGTAAGGCAGTCAAAGAACGAATAAAAAGTTGTCCGAAAGGCATGGTATCTTGAAGGTGTGAGCCGTTGTCTAAAAATAAGCGTGAGATAGAAGATGCAATTTGAAAGCGCAAATGATTATGTGCAATCTCAGGTCTCTTGGTTATAATTTGAAAATCTTTAACAAAGGGAAGACCTTGTCCATCATTCGAATGTCTTGTCACAAATTCGACCTCATCAAAAAGATCGGGGGGAGGAGAATAGCGAATCTGTTTACTCACTCGGAATAAAAGCATCTGCAAACCATTTCGCCCAGAGAATATTGATATTCGAAGATGTGATTCACCCGTTTCAACTCGATCAAGAATGGTACCCGCCATACTTTGGACAGGAGCAGGCATGCAGAATTAATCCCTCGAAACGGGGGGCGACTTTGAGGTTCGACGATTTCCAGTTGACTTAGATGTTTTCTTAGAATCAGTCGCTACTTTTTTGGGAGAAGGACTTCCTCGTTTCGACTGTGTAGGTTTTTTTTGCCCCTCTTCTTTCAATTTTTTCCCTGTGGAGGGAGGAATGACTGCACCACCTGAAATTAACATCTTCATCCCCTCGCCCACAGACATACCCAATGGGTAAATATCTTGAGGGGGAAGCATCAGAAGAAAACCACTAGTTGGATTAGGCGTAGTGGGTACAAACACATTAGTCAGCGGTTTGCCGATCACCTCAACCGTCTCTCCCGAGGCATCGTTCGTTAAAAAGCCAAGGACATAACAATCGGGCCTAGGATACTCAACCAGTACCACTTCCTTGAACACAGCTCGATTTTCTTTCCCAAAAGTTTCTACAATCTGCTTAACCGAATGGTAGACAGTGTTGATAAATGGCACTTTTCCAAGAACTTTCTCTGCGGAAGAAATAAAGAATTTACCCAGCACATAATTGGATAAAAAACCAAGGATGGTTAAAGATAAGACACCTACAATTAATCCAAGTAAGCCCAGTAAAGATTCCAGGCCAAAGAAAAAGCTTTCCTCTCCTAAACCCAGTTGTGTAACTAACCGCGTTACAGGTTCCTTAAATAGGTTGAGGAGAAAATCTAAAACGAAAATCGTCGTACCCAGGGGTAGAAAAATAAGCAATCCTGTAAGAAATGCATTTCGAAACCTTCGAGATAATGATGTGGATTTTGTAATCACTACTCTTTCGCTAAACCTCAAAAGATTCGGGTGCGAGAAGAAAATCCGGCCAGAGCTCATCTTTCTCAATGATGGCTAAAGTATTGGCCTCTTCTCTGCGCATGATTTTTCGATCTGTATCGTTCCGGTCATCAAATCCCACCAGATGTAACCATCCATGAATTAAATAAAGGCTGAGCTCCTTATCAAAAATCAGATTTCGACTTTGGGCTTCTTCAATCGCTTGATCGACAGAGACACATATTTCCCCAACCATTTCATTCTCTAGATCCGCGGGAAAAGTGATCACATCAGTGGGTCGATAATCCTGTAAGAAGTCGCCATGAATTTTAGAATGTTCGGCCTTATTTAAAAATGCGATAGAAAGCACACCTTTGGGATTATGCTCATGAATCAAAAAAATTCGTTGAAAAAATGTGGTCAACTTCTCTTCTTCAAAAAAAAGAGTCGGGTATAAATTGTTACACTCTATCGTAATCAAGATTTTGACATTTTATTTGATTGATCGCTAAAAGGGGAAGAACTGCCACGATTGGAGGAATTACCATTTTTATCATCCTCGGGGTATTCAATTCGGGTATGAAGCATATTTAATGTGGTCTTGGTGAAACTTTTCTTAATTTTCGCGACCTCTTCCAAAGTTAATGGACATTCATCTAATTGTCTATCTTCCAAACGGTCTTGAAAAATATTCTCCAATAATTCCTCTACACTATGCTGGGTTACTTTAGGTAAACTTCTTGCGGCCGCTTCCACAGAATCTGCAAAAAAGATAATTGCACTTTCCTTAAATCGTGGCTTGGGGCCGTCGTATCGATAAGTGGACTCGTCAGGTTCTTCAGCATCAAGTTCCCCATAAGGTAATTTTTCTTGTTTAATTCTTTGCTTCGCTTGGTGATAAAAGTATTTCACCAAAGTAGTTCCATGATGCTGCCTTATCACATCTCTTAGAATCTTAGGTAGTCCACTATCTCTTGCCATTTCAATCCCTTCTTTGACATGACTTTTAATTATTAATGCACTCATTGCGGGATTTTGTCTATTATGGGGATTACCAAATTCACCTTGATTCTCAGTAAAATAATGAGGTTGTGCCATTTTTCCGATATCGTGAAAAAGTGAGCAGGCACGACACAGAATGGGATTTGCACCCACTGCGACCGCTGCATTCTCTGACAAATTTGCGACCATTAGACTATGATGGTAGGTACCTGGAGCTTCAACCTGCATTCTCCGAAGGAGCGGATGATTAAAATCAGTTAATTCAAATAAGGTTGCATCCGTGGCGACTTTAAAAACATGTTCGATCAATGGCATTGCAGTAAGCACAAGCCCACCTGTAAATAATCCCATTACAAGAGAAGCCAAGGCATGATTAATGGAAGCCATACCCGCTCCTCCTGATGCAATCCCAATCCCGATGGCTAATACAGATCCAGTTAATCCAGCCAGAGCCCCTGCTTTTAGGGCACTTCCTCGAAGTCTAATTTCTCGACAGAAAAAAGCTCCGACCAATGCCGCACTTAAAGAAATTGCCAATGCTTCTATACCTGCATTTTGCATCGTAGCATGAAATATACTGGTCATCAGTGCCGAGAGTGCGGCCATCCGTGGTCCCACCGTAATCATTACGATCATTGGGGCAAATGCGACAGGGATTAAATAAGGGATTAACCCAATAAGTATAGTATTACCCCCAAATAAATCGGTTGAGCCAAGTTCTAGAATAAGCCTGGAAAGACATAAATTCGCGATAATCGCAACTGCGACAATGGTCGACCGAATAGTATCTCTCCAAAAGTTGGGAAGTACCAGACTTATGTAAAAAATTGCGATCAGAAAAGTTCCTGCAGTTATAAATATTCTTTTGGGCAAAAGATCACGATCTTCAACGGTGAGAGATAAATATTCCCCAAATTTCTCTAAGTCATTTTCAGTTAATTTACTTCCTTTTTTAAGAATTAAGTCTCCCTCCTGTACCACCACAACAGGCTGCTCCATTTCTGCTATTGCACGATTTTGTGCAGCAGTGGTTGCTTCGCGGTCAATATCCCTTAGGAAAAGACCTTTTTTTGCGAATTTTGAAAGATTTCCAGCAAGTTCATTTCGAAATTGCTGAGCAGAGAAAGATGCATTTTCATCACCACTTTCGATAAAATCCTCCAATAACAATCCAGTCTCAGGAAAAGGTCCATCATTACTTAAATGTTCCTTCAATTTATTTAAATAGAGAGAAAGCTCTGGATAGTCTGGTGCAATTTCCTCAGCATCCAAATTAAATCTTAGGCCATTTTGAATGCCCTCAATCACAATTAGGTTATTGGCTAGGTTGAGCATTGTGTTATTGATTTGAATCGTGGCATTTAACTCAGAATGAAATTTCTGATCGACCGAGGGGAATTTCACCACCCCGGTTAAATGAAGTTTACCAAGTAGGTCTTTAATAATTTCAAAAAAAGTGAGTGGGGTAGAAAAATCTCGCCATAAAAAAAGTGAATCCAACTCTTCCTGGCTGACTTGGAGGCTGAAGTTTACTACCAACTCATCTCGCAAGGATTCTCTCGCCACAATTTGGCTTTCTAAATCCATTGAATTGAGCAAAACAAGCCCCTCTTCCAATCGAATCATTGCTTTTTTAAAACTTTCCTCTCCCGCAATGTTTTGAGAAAACTCTCTTGGAGTACTACTCCTAATCCACTCTTCCGCATCCCTTCTTCTAATCTCGCTTTGAAAACTGAAAGCTCGGTCTGAATATACATTTTCAGGAGCAACTTCCCCTAGCGATCTTAAACCAGGTGGATCCTGCCCAACAAAACAAATAAAAACAATTGAAGTAGCGAAAATTAAAGTGAAAAAAACCTGTTTACCTAAATTTTCCCAAAAACCACGAAAACCTGAAAGAATCTTTTTCTCGTCCTTCCCCTCCTCCAAGCTTTTCCTTCTTCGAGCAAGCTCACGACCGCTCTTTTTTCGTAAAGATTTATTTTCTTCCATCACAAATTTTCGGGATTAAGAGTTTGATTCTTCGTAAGCAGATATGATTTTACTAACCAGCGGATGACGAACCACATCCCGATGGTCAAATTGGTGGAAATGTACGCCCTCCACTTCGGAAAGAGTTTTATGAGCCTCCACCAATCCAGATTCTTGACGAGGTGGAAGGTCAATCTGGGTAACATCACCCGTTACGACCATTTTACTACCCTCTCCTAGTCGAGTTAAGAACATCATCATTTGAGAGCGGGTTGTATTCTGTGCCTCATCAAGTAATGCAAAGCATTTGCTCAATGTCCTTCCACGCATGTAAGCAAGGGGAGCAATTTCAACAACTCCAGTTTCAATCAATTTGCGAGCCTCTATCGGACCAAGCACCTCATCCATCGCATCATAAAGCGGTCTTAGATAAGGAAGAAGCTTTTCCTCAAGATCTCCTGGTAAGAAACCAAGTGCTTCTCCAGCTTCGACGGCGGGCCGGGCAAGAACAATACGTTGCACCTCTCCCTTTAACAATGCATCTAGGGCTAAAATCATCGCTAAAAAAGTCTTTCCCGTCCCCGCAGGTCCGATCCCGAAAACCAAATCATTTTTCATAATCAGATCAAGAAACTTCCTTTGACTCAGATTGCGGGGAACGATAGAAGATTTTCGAATCTTTAAAACCAATGGATTTGAAAGTAATTCACGAAGTTCTTGAGATTGCCCGGTTGCAATTTTCTCTAAAAATCGCAAGAAATCTGCCCCCTTTGGCGTAATCCCCTGCTCTTGGCCTAACTGAAGAAGTGAAAATAAATCTTCGCATTGATTGATACCTGTTTCATCTCCTTTGATTTGAAGAGATGGTCCCCGAGCGACTAAATTTACACTCAAACTCTTTTCAATGGATTTTAAGTTTTTGGGCTTTTCTTCGTAAAGCTTATGAAATTCTCTTTCTGAATCAAATTCAAGGGTACGCTCAGGCATAATATTTAAAGTCGAAAGAAAAATAAACGATCAGCAGAGATCATGGAGTCGCCAAAATCAACTGAACGAGCCAGCCGAACGAGCAAAATCGTTTAATAAGTTGGGGGTAAAGATATACATGGATATCAAAATAAAATCGTTAATATACATGATTTATACCGCTCTTCGCAAGTCTTGAATAGTGGGGTCAAAATCGATTCAAGTTGCCAACAATGAGAGTTATCTTTTTTGACATTCAATGAAGAATTTAAAAAAAGCATAAATGAATGTTCTCTTTATCAGTCCTGAAGTGGGACCATTAGTTCGCGCAGGTGGACTGGGTGATGTAGTTGGTGCACTGCCCCTTGCACTTCGAGAGTTGGGAATTGATGTGCGAGTTCTCTGCCCAATGCACAGAGAATGTAAAGAAGTAAACGCTCAGATATTACCAACGCAAATTAGATTAAAGTTTGGAACTCAGTCTTATCCATCTCGGTTTCAAGAAACAAGATTGGGCAATTCAGATATTCCGGTCTATCTTCTTGAAAATGAATTTCTATTTGATCGTCCAGGCATATACGCAAATGAACACGGCGATTACCAAGACAATCCCATTCGTTGCTTTGCCTTAAGTAAAGCTGCATTATGGATAGAAAAAGTAACGGGTTGGACTCCTGATATTTTTCACGCACACGATTGGATGGCTGCTCCTCTACCCTCCTATTTAAATGCACAGAATTCCACAAAAAGAAAATCTCGTTCTGTACTCACCATTCATAACTTGGAGCATCAAGGCTCATTTCCTGAGAAAACATTTAAGTTATCAGGCTTGCCTCCTGCATTTTCTGGAATTGAAGGGTTTAACCATTACAATTCAATGAATCTTTTAAAAGGGGGCATTCAACATGCGGATAAAATTACCACTGTTAGCCCCACTTATGCCGAAGAAATCCGAACTCAGCATTACGGGCAGGGGCTTGAGAAATGCCTCCAATACAGAGGGGCTGACCTAATTGGTATATTAAACGGAATCGATGAAGATAGTTGGAACCCAGAGACCGACCAAGCCTTAACAGATAAAATTGATCCCTCGGCACCAGAAGAAGGTAAAAAGGCTAATAAAATCTCCCTGCTCAAAGAAATGCATTTACCCTTCGAGGAGAAAATTCCACTTTTTGGAGCAGTCTCACGATTATACCATCAAAAAGGCTTAGATTTGCTTGCCGATGCTTTGCCCGATCTTCTTTCTTACAACTCAAATTTACAATTTGTTCTTTTGGGCAGTGGAGACAAAAATGTAGAGAGTAGATTCCAGGAGCTTTCCAAACAATTCCCTCAAAACATAAGTGTCTTCATTGGTTTTGATGATGGACTCGCACGGAGGATTTTTGCGGGATCTGATTTCTTCCTAATGCCCAGTCGGTTCGAACCCTGTGGCTTAGCTCAGCAATATGCAATGAAGTATGGAGCGATTCCAGTAGCTCGAAAAACTGGCGGACTCGCAGATACAATATTAGATAGAGCAGGAAATCAAGATTCCTCAAATGGATTTCTTTTCGAGGAGGCATCATCCCAATCTTTAATCAAAGTTATTCACAGAGCATTAGCAGTGTATGATAAGCCTCCATCCTTCCAAAAAATTCGTCAGAACGGTATTGAGTCCACTTGTTCATGGGATTTAGCGGCTAAACAATACACCGAAGTATATGATTGGGCATTGAGAGAAGAAGTATCGGAATAACTCCACGTGTATAACTTTCTTCTTAAATAGAGGCTTTCCTCTTGCGAATTAAGATGAAGGAAAAGTACAATGTAACATTTATTTTATAAATTCTCTCTCCTTTAATGATCTCTAATGGCCCCGCTCGAACCTTCACCCGAAACGCGGTGGAAGCATGGCTTTTTCGACTATCAGATTGCGATTGGGAAAAATTTATTAATAAAGATCACCTAAAAATTGGACGATTATTTTATCGAGAAGGTACCCTTTCCTCCCTTGATATTCAAACCAATCAAATCATAGTAACTCGTAAAGTTAACCGAGTGGAAACCTACTCGGTAATTGAATGGAACGAGAAAAAACCTGAAATACGTACCTCCTCGATGGATGATACACTCGGAGTTGCCTTAGGCACTGCAGGCCTTTACGAAATTGAGGAATTAGTTGCCGAAATCCACGAAGAAGACCCACTACTTGAACAACTCACCCCTTCCGAGATCGAGGAGCAAACGATCCAATTGGAGACAAAAGAAGAACCAGTCACAGCAGTTTCTCAAAAAAAACAAGGCTCTAGCATTATCCCAGTCACAATTCTAATCGAAATTTCCTCGACTAAGGGACTAACGGCAATGCCGTTATGGCAAACATCAAAAAAGAAACAACAGCAAGCCTATGGTTTACCCAAAGAATCCAAGCTCGAAAACACCGATCGTCCGACATTAATGAGTTTTGTTGCAGAGGCAGGAAAACAGGGGTTTGTATTTGAGAAAAAAAAGGGTCTTTTTCGTTTAAAAGATTGGAAGAAAGTTGCTTTATTTGCTCAAGATACCCTGCCCTACTGGAGGAACACTTTCACGCTTCAATTTGAAGGGGACGCCCAGCTCCTTAAGCACGGACAAAGAAAACTTAGCTGGGAAATTGAGGCACGGAGTAAAAACGATGAAGAAATGACTCTTAGTGAAAGCTTTCAACTCGGTCCACACCGCCTCGGGAGTGAACACACCAGAAAGATTTCAAAAGCTAGGAATGGTACTACCTTTATAAGGGGTCATGGATTGGTTCGCCTCGATCAAGATCAATTGGAAGATTTTGAATGGTGGCAAAGAAATCGGGGCGACACGAGGAGGACAAATTGGCCCCGCTACATGCTCTTTTCACTCTTCGCGCGAAAATATTTAAATGCCCGACCTGATGGAAAACTAGCCGATTGGCAAACCTCTATCCTGAACCCTGAAAAAAATGGGGTGGCGAAAAAGTATTCTTTTTTACGCCCCTATCAAAAAGATGGGGTGGCCCACTTAAATACCCTGCACAAACTTGGGTGTCATGGCCTACTTGCGGATGAAATGGGATTGGGCAAAACTGTTCAAGCCCTTGTGATTATTTCTATAAATACCAAACAGATTCTGCCCGATTTAGTGATCTGCCCAGCTTCTGTGGTTCCTGTATGGGTGAGGGAAGTTAAAGAGCGCTTCCCGCAAATTAAGGTGCAAATTTTGAACAAAGAGAATAACTTCGCAAAGAGCGAAGAACCCTGCTTATGGGTCGCAAGTTATACTCAACTTCGAAGGCACCGACATCTCTTAGATGACAATCAATTTCGGTATGCCATACTAGATGAGGCTCAATTAATTAAAAATCCCAAGGCAAAAGTTACCCAGGCATGTCTATCTATTCAAGCAAAGCATCGACTTGCATTATCAGGCACACCAATTGAAAATTCTGCACTTGATTTGTGGACAATTTTTCGGTTTCTGATGCCCGGACTATTAGGGGGGAGAAAAGAATTTGAAAATGAATTAGTTGCAGATCCAGAAGCCACTGCAAACCTACTACGTAGACAGGTCACACCTTTTGTATTAAGAAGAATAAAAAGCGAAGTAGCCAAGGAACTCCCTCCCAAAATTGAGAATGAACTTCCCTGCATTCTGAACGATGAACAAAGAAAAGAATATCGTTCACTTACCGAAGGAGCAATTAGTGAGCACGGTGATAATTTACAAGATGCAATTAAGCATGCACCCACCCATGTCTTCTCCTTACTTACTCGCCTCAGGCAGGTATGTTGTGACCTTGCTTTACTTCCATGGAGAGAAGGCATGGCACCAAGTGGTTCAAAAGGAGAAATCCTCCTTGAGAAGCTAGCTGAGCTCACAAGTTCTGGTACAAAAATTATTGTCTTTAGTCAATTTACTTCCTACCTGAGAATTTTAAAGAATGCTATTACTCAACAAATTCCAGATCTACAAATTTTAGAACTAACTGGATCCACCCGTAATCGTACCTTACCCGTCGAAACTTTTGAAAATTCTCCCGGACCCACAGTAATCTTGGCCTCCTTAAAAGCGGCTGGGCTTGGAGTAACCTTAAAATCTGCCGATTATGTATTCCTCATGGATCCATGGTGGAACCCGGCAGTTGAGGAACAGGCAATTGATCGAGCCCATCGACTTGGTCGAACTAAGCCCACTTTTGTTTATCGAATGGTCACAAAAGGAACTGTAGAGGAAAGAGTCCGAGCATTACAAATTTCCAAAAAAGAAACTTTCCACAAAATTATCGGGGAAATGGACCGACCTAGTGTACTAGCAGATCACTTTTC
>CAWUUU010000281.1:0-6716 GCA_963924995.1 uncultured Opitutales bacterium | reverse complement strand
CCGTTCCCACCTGTGAATTGAGGATCTAGAGCGTCAAAATATTCACTTCGAACGAAGTTGCGATGATTTGTGCCATCCGACTCGCCTGCCAAAATTGGAAGGAGACTTATACCTTGGAGGTAGTCAGGTAATTCAACCTTGCTTAAGTCGAGCAGGGTAGCGGAAAGATCCAACATTTCGACGAGTGCATGATTAGGTTGTCCTTGAAGAAAGCGACCAGGCCAGGAAAAGATCAGGGGTACCCGGACAAGTCCTTCGTAAAAACGACACCCCTTGTACATTAAACCATGGTCCCCTAGGGATTCACCATGGTCACTGGTAAAGATGATCACGGTGTTCTCGCGTTGACCGGTCTCGTCGAGGACTTTGAGGATTCGTCCGAACTGATCATCGATTTGGGCGATCATTGCATAGTAACGAGCTTGAGCCCCTTTTACATCGTGTTCCTCGGGTGTTCGGACTTCATCCTGGAAGTCGCATTCTGCTAGTTTCGCCTGAGCTTTGAGATCACTTTCCCTGAAATGAGGGCCAGGCATTTTGTCTGGATCGAATTGATCGGCATAGCTTTTAGGAGGAGTGAATGGGGGGTGCGGGTCGTAAATATTTACATTAAGAAGCCAGGGTTTTTCCCTTTCCTCTTTAATGAATTCAATTGATCTTTCTGAAGCCCAAGTGGTTTGGTGTAATTCGGAAGGGACCCGGTCTTCGCTCTGTCGAAGTTCATCCAGATTACCGCCTTGCTGTTTTACCCAATCGGCATAGTCGTGCCCTTCTTCCCAATCATCACGAGGTGCATGGCTGAATTTCCAATAACCAAATCCGTCGTCCAACCTGGGCTCAGTGCGTTTACCCGAACTTTGTAAGTGAAATTTCCCGATCATTCCACAATCATAACCTGCCTCGGCAATTAGTTTGGTGATGACGGGAGGCCAGGAGGGAAAACTTTCATTTCCATTCCGGGTATTATGAACCCGACTCGGATAGAGCCCACTCATGAAACTTGCCCGGCTTGGCGTACAAATTGGACTTTGGCAATAGGTGTGGGTAAAAGCCATGCCTTGCTTGACCAGAGAATCCAGTACCGGTGTTCGTACATGGGGATTCCCTAAGGCTCCAATGGTGTCAAAGCGTTGTTGATCGGTACAGTACCAGAGAATATTGGGCCGTTTACTCATCGGGTATTTCTAGACAATTGACTTAATTTAGCCGAGCCTTTCTTTTCCATAGAAGAAGGGCCAAAGCGGTGATTAAAAGACAGAGCGAAATAGGCCTAGTCAGAAGAGGGAGGTAACTTCCTCCAGTAGCCATCAGACCCGCACAGATATTTTCCTCAGCGACAGGAGCTAATACAAATCCGATTACAAACGCGGCCAAAGGTATTTTTGCCTTTTCCATCCACCAGCCCAGGATTCCGAAAAGTAACATAATACCCACATCAAACCAAAGTCCGTTGAGAGCATATGCTCCCCAAACACAACAAATTGTAACCAAAGGTAGAAGGATTTTTTTCGGAACAGAAGACAGCTTGGCAATCCAACGGGCACACCCGAGCATGAGCAGATACATAAACAGATTTGCGACGAGAACTGTTCCAATTATTGCATGAACGGCTTCAGGGTTCTGCCTGAAGAGAAGGGGGCCTGGTTGTAATCCATGTACGATTAAAGCTCCCAATAAAACGGCTCCGATTACACTTCCCGGAATACCGAGTGCAATCAAGGGGATGAGGGCGCCGCCCACCGTGGCGTTATTTGCAGCTTCAGATGCGATAATTCCTTCTTCACTTCCCTTTCCAAAAACCTCCGGTTTTTTAGAGGCTCGTTTAGCCGAGACATAAGCGGCAAGTGAACCGATATTAGCCCCCACACCGGGCAATACCCCGATCATGGTTCCGATCCCCGAGGACCTGAGTAAATTACTCAAATGTATTTTCCAATCGTTCAGTGGTATCCAAGCTGAGTCGTTTCCGGATACCTTTTCAACTTTGTTCTTCTTTCCGATTAAATCCTCAATGATTTTACCTATTGCAAACATGCCGATGAGAACGGGTATCAAGCGAAAGCCTTCATTCATCGAGGTCATCCCCAGGGTCCATCGAAGTTCACCAGTAGCCGGGTGAATACCGGGCATTGCGCTCAGCACTCCAAGGCTCCCCGCCAATAGCCCCCGAGCTCGGGTGGATTCACTCACCCCCGCCAAAAGGGCAAGGGCTAATACCACTAATGAAAAAATTTCGAACGGTCCCAACTTAGTAGACCATTCTGCCATTGGTTCAGATAATTGCCAAAGGGCAAGCCAGGAAATAATACCACCAAAAAGCGAGGCACCTATTCCTAACCCTAAGGCTCTACCTGGACGACCGGAACTTGCCATAGGATATCCATCGAGCGTGGTCATGATTGCGGCAGGAGTCCCTGGCATTCGGAGTAAGGTGGCACTTATTAGACCCCCGCTTACTGCTCCCACATACATCGCGACCAAGAGAACAAGCCCGTCAACCGGTTCCATCGAAAAAGTCAGGGGTAGAGTAAGCGCGATCAACATGGTGCCAGTTAAACCGGGTATTGCCCCCACCGTGATCCCTAAGGTTGTCCCAAGGAGAACCAGGCCAAGAATGTGAGGATTTGTGAATAGTTCGATCATGCGGGCTTACCCTCTCGCCAAACAATAGTTCCACAAATTACTACCATACCCAAGACTATCCAGTGTAAGGGTGGCAAGGGAGTTGGTTTTTCAATTACAATTTTTTCTATACTTGAGCTCCGTTGTTCAACTGTTTCAAGAAGGGGAGTTCCCACTTGAAAAAACGGATCCATGTGGAGGTTTTCCAGACGATTACGAACTGTCTCTGTCTCCATAGTTCGACGGAGGAGGTTTTCCAGGTAATTGACTCGTTCTGGTGGTGTGCCTTGGGGAGCCCACCAAAACTGCATCAGTCCGTGGACTGCATCTACTCCCTGCTCCTTGGCGGTGGCTAAGTCGGGAAAAGAGGGTTCCCGTTCTTCACTTAAGCAAGCAAGTGCACGGATTCCTGCAGTTTTGAACTGTTGAAACTCAGCAATTGAGAAACCAGTCAGGTCGACATGCCCACCTTTAAGTTGAGCTAAGCGCTTGGCCCCGCCCCCTGTTTGGGTGAACCGAAACTTGGCTCCTTTCATTCCTTCTTGTAGGAACAGGGCGGAGTAATGATTGGGAGCTCCGAGGTTGGTGCCAAAGACTAATTTATAGGGGCTTTGTACGGCTTCTTCCATTAATTCACTGAGAGAAATAAAGGACGAGTTTTCTTTGACTGCAATCACAACTCCACTTCGTCCGGTAGCGGCGATTGCTTCAAAATCTGAAGGGCCCCAGTCGGCATTTCCGTAATGTTTCGCAGTATAAATTCCGTCATGTAAGCAAAGGATTGTATGGCCATCGGGATCCGATTCGCGTGCTGATCGGCTTCCGATTGTACCTCCAGCACCGGATATATTCTTGACCACAATTGGATAGGGGCAAAGGTTGTGCTTCCGAATTGCTTCTTGAAAAATTCGGACAAATACATCACTCCCACCACCCGCGGCAAAGGGGACAATTACAGTAATCGGTTTGTCAGGGAAAGCAGATACGGAGTGGAACCCGAGAAGACAAATTGCGAAGTATGCCCATCGGCGTATCAACAAGGAATAGCAATTTTTTTTCACGGACTTGAAAATTTCCAAGGCGCGACCGAAACACTTTATTTTTGAATTTATATTTTGAATTATTTTCTAGTGACCCAAACAGGGGATGACCAAGCCATGTTACCATCTCGCTGGATGACACGAACATAATAGCGGTTTTCTCCCTCCAACATAGAAGAGTCAGTAAATCTTTTTTCGAAGATTTTTCCATCAAATTCATTGAAGTGTTTCCAGTCTTCTTCATTCCGGACAATTGTGATCCGCTTAAAATCTGCAGTGCCATCGACCTTAACCCAAAACTTGGGGGCATTCTCAGTCTTGATGAAAGAACCAAGTGGCTTATCGTTACAGGTAAAGTTGAGGTAAATCTTATCAGTGGCGGCAATGGTACGCCGGTTATCCATGGCCTCAATTATGCCTTCCCGGGTAAATTCTTTGCAGTAGACTCCACCATAGCTCGCATGCTGGGAGATATGATCGGAACTGGCGAAGACTCCGAGGTTGTGACCTTCACTCAAGGCAGTCTGGTAAGTGCCATTTGAATATTTACCGAAGTCCATGATGGGTATCGATGGTGACTTCACCACTCGTCCAGTTGCATTTAAATGGGTGTAGGGACGAAATCCGACGGAGGGTTGAGGTGCACCCGCTGCTTCGTAAGACACGCGGGCACCTTGGTAGATTTCGACCACATTTTCTGAACTATAGTCAAATTTTTTATACCCCTTCCAGTTAGTGCCCATACCGGTGGCCCCGGTGTGACTAACAGCGGCCACCGGTTTGCCGTAATTTTTGAGTAAGTCCCAAAGTTCGTAGGGAGAAATTTCCGGTGCGCCATTTGGATCAACTGGTAAAGTTTTCTGCCAAGGAGATTCGAGATAGAGGGAACGTTTGATATAGACGACAGGACCACCACGCTGGGCGAAGACAATATTTCGGTGACCCCAAGGCCATCGTTGTTCTCTTTCATACACATATACTGTATTAAACTCGCCAGGGCTGTGAAGGGCATCGTGCATCCGTTGGTTATGCCACCATTCGTAGGGATGATAGAGTTTCCCGACATCCGTATGATCAGAAGTGCCAAGAAAATCAATTTTCCCCAAATCATAGGCATATCGGAAGTGATCGACTATGCATCCGTCGAACCCAGTTCGGCAATTAGAAACATCGGTATGGCGATGTACATCTCCCCAGTAAAGGCCATAGGTATCACCATCCACTTTCCATTTGTGGCGATCATAAGCAGGCCGTTCGGGCGTCTTGTGAGAGTGGGGGAGGTTATCAAGTTTTCTCGCGACAGGTGTTTTAGGGGTGAGGGCATTGGGAAGACTTTTAGCAGATTGTAGCGTGGCCATCATGACCTTGGCTGTTTGATGAGCTTTGTGCGGACGCTCGTCAGAGGGCCAGCAAATCCTGATGTCGCCCTTTGATTTCGGTATGAGAAAGGACACGGCACGATCTTGCCCGTAACTGCTAGATGGGAGCCGTCGACGGGCACTCCAAGTTTTACTTTCCTGGCGATAGCAGGTGACTGCGATCCTCCACAGGGCTGAATTGAAATAACGATAGGCAACCCATGGATTCCCATCCTTGCCCACGCCCACCATGGGTCGGTTTGTTGGTTTACCTGCTTCGCCGGCGGGTCCAAGTGGAATTACGGTGAATTTTTTGGATTTGATATCGAATTTTCCAAATAAAACCCGTTTGTTTGCGTTTATTCCAGTATCATTTCCATGGCCCCGATAGTCGAGTCCGTGTTTTTCTTTTCCCTGCTCAGAAGTAATCCAAAATCCATCTCCCTTTGCAGTTGCCACAATAGACGCTCGGGCTTCATATTTTGATGTGTGCCCAACAGGGAATTCAGTTACCTTTCCGTTATCTTCGACTTTTGAAATATACAGATTGAACTCGTTTCCCCGAGAGCTGTCATACGCAATCCATGCATTACCTTGCTTATCGAATGAAATACGAGGCTCCCAGTCTCCCCCTTTCTTTACTGCCACTGCTATTTCCTGAGACCATTTCTCGTTTTTCGGATCAAAATATCGTGTGTAGACATCGGCTTCGCCAGCACGAAAAGATTGCCAGGTTACCCACACTCTTCCTTTCGAATCAGTCCCTGCATCAAGAAAAGCTTCGGCTGCCTTGGAATTTGCCACCGTCGTGGTTACACTCAAACTAATTTTATTTTCCCCTGGTGTCCAAGATCGCGCTTTAATGTCAACGGTTGTATCCGATTGGGTGGCACCCCAAAAGACCCAGGCAGTTCCCTTACCATCAACTGCAATGGCTGGTTGATGAAGAATGCCTTTGGCCAATAAGTCCGGAAGTGTTTTGAAGCCATTATCGATTTCGTGAGTAAGAACTAGACGATCCTCTTTCCCGTCCCAAATGAGATGGGCAATGAGGGCTTTGTCATTACGGTCGGAAACAGCATCAGGGAGGTCATATTGCATGCCTTCTTTGGCAATTTTCCGGATTTCACCGATCAGAGGTATTTCTGAGTTTAGAAATTGAACCTGTTTTTTTCCGAAAAATTTAGTTTTGAGCTTTGCTTTAGTTTCTTTCTTAACCGTGGACTTGGCATCCGTTTTTTTACTGGTTTGTCCGAACACTACATTGCAGATGGCTAGGCTCGTGAGGATAGATAAATAGATAAGAAGTTTTTTCATAATTTTTTTTACTTCAAAACCCGAGGAACCTGAGGTCAACGAGTATTTCTAATTTTCGATCACATAATCGTTCTAAGTGGACGGTTTTAATGTCCCCTTGATTAAATTGGGGGAAGCAAGTGAATGTGGATGGAATCAAATCGTTTAACGAAAAGTGCTATGCACTTATTATGCATATTCCCGCGGGGAGGGTAACTAGTTATAAAGAACTAGCTCATGCACTTGGGACTAAAGCGTACCGTGCCATCGGGCAAGCGATGAACCGGAATCCAAATTTAATAACCGTACCCTGTCACCGAGTGGTTAAAAATAATGGTGAAATTGGAGGGTATGCTTTGGGGTTACCAGCGAAGATTGAATTGCTTAAAAATGAAGGTGT
>CAWUUU010000280.1:0-5319 GCA_963924995.1 uncultured Opitutales bacterium | reverse complement strand
AGAATAACGCATGATGTTTTTTCCGTTTTGAGTACCAAGAACGATAGTTGGCGAGCCATTTTTGACTGCATCGTTGCTGTTTCCACTCTTGTCGTCCCAAGTTGAGCCTGCGGTAGAAAGTGATGAGGCATCCAACCAGAGCTTCATGTTTGATACTTCAGTTGGAGAAAACAACTTCTTGGCAATTCCATGGCGGCCAGTGCCGGAGGAATCGTTGGCATTTTCTCCATCGAAGTTCCAGCGCCCCTGTAAATTGGCGACACCAACAGGTGCAGACGGGACGAGCACCCCCACGCTCCGACTAACTATTGTGCCACCGGAATTTGAAGCGATGGCCCTAAAGTAATATACTTTTTCTAAGTTGGGTATAGTAATGGGCATGGAAAAGGTGCCCGCTGCCTGATTTGTGGAAACTATAACCTCGTTGTCCCATGCAGTGCTGGGAGTAACACCCATCCCGCGATCCTCATCTCCCCAGCGTATCTTAACCGTAGGGTTCTGCCCACCTGTACTTTGCAGTTTTCCAGTTAGCACTGCAGTCTCACGACTCGGTTGCGTGACGCTCATGGCCCCGAAACCGGCCGGTATTATCGTCTGCGAATGCAGATAAGATGAAAGCGAAATAGCGAGCGTGTAACTAAAAATGAGAATTTTTTTGAACTTCATAGTTTAAGTAATGAAAAATGAAAAATTAGTAAATTTTGTGTATTCACAAGATGTAATAAATAATAGAGAGAATTTCTTAAGTAAGCGTAATAACAGACATTAAATGTAGAAAGAGAACGAATTTACTTAGCGTTATTTCACATTTTAATACATTAAAAAAATAAAATTAAAAAAAAGTAAAATCACTGGTTTTTTAGTTTTTTAATATGGTTCTACCCTTTTTTATTTACCGGCCCTTTGAATTATTGAAATTAGCTCAAAATTATGTTTTTTTTGTGAGATATTTTAATGTTTAATATTTAGATAATTATTATTTTTTTACCTTAATTTTTTTTCAATAATTTATTAAGATGACGCCTTTATATTTTCTTTGTCGACAGTGACTGGGCATTCAGGAAGGGCGTAACTTAGTCAGCATGTAATATCCGAGTACAAAAATATCGGTGCTAAAATTGAGCATTAAGGTCGATTAACTCGGTTGTTTCAGTAGTTAATGTAGTAATTAACTTATACTATTAATAGCAGTATGATTTACCTTCATATTGTATTAATATTAGTACTGATTTATATATTAATATTGGTTATTATTGTATGCATTAATTAAATAAAATACTTACATTATTAAATTATTGAAAATTAATTTATGTTAAATTTTGAAGTACGAATCCTTTTTTGCGAAGAGTCCTGTCTATTCATCTCATAGATAAGTGTTTTGTGAGAAGTTCTTGTGAGTTGCTTCAACTAGCTATTTGCATGAATGGATTTTAAATTGCCATAAATTTGATTTCAAAATTCTTCGCTTATCTGTTTTAAATTAAAGTTTTTGATCAGTTTTATAGATTTGATCTAGTCCTTTTAATGTTTTTGTACATTCTTTGGTTATGATCTTACCTAAAATTTTATTCTTATTACTTTTTTCATTTCTTATCGGGTGTGAGGAGGATCAAACTTATTCAAAGAAAATAATATCTAATCATGAAAATAGTGCAGACGGAAATATTAGTATCGAAGGACCTGATCTTGGATCAGAGTCAATAAGTCGAGTTAATGAGCCAAATGCTGAAAGGCCCCCAAGTTTAAATGAAGAGATTGTGATTCCTATAGATCCTGTTTCCCAAATTCAATCTATTTTAATAAAAGCCAATCCCGATTATAAGGGGCAGGGGAAATTGCATGAAGAGAATGGAGAAATCATTGCAGCTGAGTTTCCTAATTGTGGATTAAAGGATTTATCCCCTTTGCGTGGTTTGAAATTATCAGCACTTGATTTAAGTGGTAATCCAGTACGGGAATTAAGACATTTGCGCGGAATGCCTTTAGTCAGACTTTTTCTTGAATTTACTTTAGTGGATAAACTCGATGAGTTAGTCGATGCCCAACTTGTAGAGTTGCGATTGAATGGGAGTCCTGTCGAATCATTGAAAGGTTTAGAGGGGCAACCTTTGGAGAATCTTTATGCTGTGGGCACCCAAATTAATAATGTTTCGGCTTTGAGTAGTAGTAATTTACGGCAATTATGGCTAACTGAGTCTCCCGTTTCTGATCTTTCTCCTTTGGCCGGTTTACCATTGGTAAGCCTCACCATCCATCGAACTTTAGTGGAGGATTTATCTTTTGTCCGTAAGTTGCCCTTAATTCAACGCTTACACATCGGAGAGACATTAATTGCAGACCTTACTCCGTTAAAGGGGCTAAATCTGACTCGATTAGTTTTTACACCCTCGCGGATTGAGCGGGGGATGGAAGTTGCCAAAAGTTTATCAAATTTAAAAGAAATCGGAACTAAATTTGATGACCAAGGAAAAGACTTGATGCCCCCTGATGCTTTTTGGGCTCAATTTTAACCCTTCGATTATTTATTTGGCTTAGCTGTTTTTCACTTATTGGCCTAAAGCAAATAGGGTTATTAGTTTCTGAACTAATTCTTTTTGCTGACTTTTCGGGCAACTTTTTTTCCAATCATGAAGATAAGATCGGAAGCTTCTTTTCTCCCCCGTTTTTTCTTGATTGATAAAAGCACATGCTCCCCAAAGTATAGGATCTTCTTCGAAATAATGGAGGAGTTGACTGGCAAGGCGGACATTTCGAGGACGATCTGTTGGCTCTTCGTTCAGGTTATGTTTTTTCTGAGCATACCACTGGGCAAGGGTTTGACTTTCAGACCAAGGGTGTTTATCGATCCGATTTTGAGCATACTTGGCAAATTCGTCGCCATAAGATTTCCAGTTCGGGTAGGGTGGATTGATTTTCCATTCCTCACTCATTTTTCGAAGTGTGAATAGTGATGCAGTCTCACATAATGTTTCCTCAAACCAAAGGTTGGATCGATCGCCTTCTTTATATTCGCAGATGATATGCCCAAATTCGTGTGCAAATTGGAATGCGTATTGACACCAGAATTTTTTCTCGGTGTCGAGACGGATTAAATATTGGCCTTTTTCTCCCCTTTGGTAAAGTACAATGGGGCCAGTTCTAGAACGATCAACCTGAATCGGACTGAGGGTTGATTGGGCGGCATAAGGCCAAATTTGTCGAACAGTTGATTGTAGAACTTTTTGGATATCTTTTACTGAAGCACCGCTCCAAATGTTTGGAGTTACCACGATTATTGGTAGTGGTTTTTGGGTAACACTCCAGGTTGAACTTGGCCAGAGAACTAGAGGGGCGAATATGAAAAAAAGGGCAACTAACCGATTCACGGCACCTTGATGGTTGGCTTACCTTTTATCCAACCTAGCGAAAGTAAAAATTTATCCATCGCAAGGACAGTTTTTTCGTAATAATTTCCTTTTTTCCCTTTATTAAAAAATCCATGTGGTTGCCCTTTGTAAATATGAAGGTCCGATCGACTTCCTGCTTTTTCCATAAGTGATTTGAATTTATTGGCGGTTTCGACAGGAATTAATTTGTCCTGATCGCCCAAAAAAACAATAGCGGGTGGAACCCCCTTACGAATATTGTGAATGGGGGAAATTTCCTGGTACTGGCTTTTAACTCGCTCATAGCCATAGCCTTTGGGGCCATTGTCGTAAACTGGATTAAAGAGAACGAGGGCATTGGGCTTGGATGAGATGGCTTGGTCTTCACTCGCTTCTTCTAATCCTGGGACAGTACCAGTAGCTGCAGCCACATGTCCACCCGCTGAACCTCCACCCGCTGCTATACGACCAGAATCAATGCCTAGCTTATCGGCATTTTTTCTGATCCAACGAACTGCTGATTTTCCATCTTTTACACATTCGAAAGGTGAGGTTTGTTGTCGGGATTTGACCCGATAGTCAGCAGTCATAGCTATCATTCCCCGAGATGCAAGGTATTCGCAATGGGGAGCAAACTGGCTAGGGTTACCTCCCATCCATCCACCTCCGAAAAAGAAAACGATGGCCGGACGTTTATCTTTTTTGGGATTATGTCCTTTGGGGTAAAAGGTATTAAGAATGAGTTCTGAATTACTCGCAGATTTATAAACCAAATGCTCAGCCTCTTTAATAGGAGGGCCCACTTTGCTTATTTCTCCCGATAAAAAGGAAAAACAAAGATTAAAAGCAAGAATGAGTATGATTGGCTTCATGCACTCAAAGTTTAAGAAATTTGCTATTTGGGCGAGCTAAAAGCCTAAAATGTCTTTAATTTAAGGGGAAGGGGTCGGGCTTAATTGGTAACGTCCTGCCTCGTAGTTAAAAAAGATTGGTTCACCATTTATTCTTTTAACGAAATACATCCAATTTCCAATTTCGTTGCGAAAAAGGAAAGGCCAAGTGCCGGATTGTGTCCATTGCCAATTAAAATAATGAGTCCAAATCCAAATCCCCTGTTCACCATCTGGAACCACATAAGCCCAACCGAGCCCTTCATGGTAAATCCAATCATTACTGTAAGGGAGGAAGGAACCAAACCATTCCGATGACTTCCATCCTGCTCCCAAATCGATGGTATTACCCTGCCATTGATTGGAAGCTTTTGTTTTGAACCTTTTAATAGAGCTTTGTGATTCACCACTTTGGTTAGTCGCAAATGTCTTGTAGTAATAACTGGTATCAGGTTCGAGATTGCTAAAGGTAGTGGAGAAGGTCAAAGATTCGCCAAGTCTTTCTCCAATAGAGCGGATTGGTGTTTCAAAGCGTATGGGATTAGATAAAATAAAGCCTGCTTCTAATATTGGAGAGTCTCCAGTTGCCAGAATTTCCCCGTTAAGTAAGTATAATCCGTCTTGGAGGGATTCGGCTTTCTCAGCTAGAACTATAGGTGGATTTGAAATGACTTCTTCTTGATCGGTTAGTTGAACCAATAAGTTAAGCGAGATCGGAACTTCGTTATCTGAGACTTCGATGGTGACTTCGTATGTATTATCGGAGTTATTATCCTCGGGCGATTCAAAGTCCTTAGGTGAGATAAAGGTCAGTGCCCCGGATGACTGGTTTAAGTCAAATAAGCTGGCGTCCGGACCATGGAGAATGGAGTAGGAGAGGACGGTCCCATCCGGATCGGTTGCATTAAACTCGTACACGAAAGTGGTGTTTTCTGAAACGGTGAGGTTGCCATCTGACTGGAAGGACGGAGGAGTATTTTCAAAGACATCGGTGACATGAATAGTCAGTCGTTTTTCGTCATATAAGTTATTATCATCTTTGGCACGGAACCAAACTTCATAGG
>CAWUUU010000279.1:0-8732 GCA_963924995.1 uncultured Opitutales bacterium | reverse complement strand
TTTTTACGGAGAACTGACTTGGTTTGAGAAACTGGCTTTTCCCCACGGGCCATCCAAGAAAAGAAATCAACCCGTCGAACGGACCGATGAGGAGGCCAAAGCTTTAATTACATCCTTTGCCCGTGAAGCTTTTCGGCGTGGTGAGATCGATCCCGATTTTCTTCAGAAGCTTCACGACCTTTATAAGCAGGGAAGGGAGAGCGGTTTAGCGGCGGAAAAAGCCTTGATCGATCCGCTTGCCGTGGTTTTGGCGTCACCGGGCTTTCTTTATTTAAGCGAGGCCGAGGAAGCGGGTGTAAAGTACATGCCCTTGACGCAGCGCGAACTGGCGGTTCGGTTATCCTATTTTCTTTGGAGCGCTCCGCCTGACGTGGCTCTTTACCAAGCCGCGGAAAAGGGAATGTTGAAGAATTCGGCTGAATTGACCAAGCAGGTGGACCGGATGTTGGCCGACCCCAGGGCGGAAGCTTTCTATCATTCCTTCATGAGTCAATGGTTTGAACTGCACCGCTTTGACGACATCGCAGTTAATCCCAAGGATTACCTCATGTTCGATGAGCAGGTCCGTTATTCGGCCCGGAAGGAACCCATTCGTCTCTTCGAGCACTTGATGAAGGAAAATCTTTCTTTGGCGAACCTAATCGATTCGGATTTCGCCATGCTGGATCCTTTGTTGGCCCACTTTTATGGGATCCAGGGAGTGGAGGGTCAGGGCTTCCGCAAGGTGAGTCTGCCATCGGAATCGCCACGAGGAGGCTTGATCGGGACAACGGCTTTTATGATCATGGGTTCAACCGGTGACCGGACCTCACCCATCATTCGGGGAACCTTAGTCCTCGATAAGTTTCTGCACGATCCGTCGGCGGATCCTCCCCCCAATGTGCCCGAGTTGACCGATGCTTCCAAGGAACCCTTGTCTATCCGCGAGATGATCGAGTTGCACCAGTCCAAGGCTCAGTGTGCGTCCTGTCATGCCAAGATCGATCCGATCGGATACGGCCTGGAAACCTTTGACGCGGTCGGTTTGTGGCGCGAAGAGGCAAAGGTGGGTAAGCGGATGGAGAAGGTCGAACAGGGAGGAACCCTCCCTGGAGGGAAGGCTTATGAAGATTTCGAACAATTTAAATCTCTCCTGATGGAGAACAAGGAGCAGTTGGCCCGTTCTCTGGTCGAGGGAAGTGCGAGCTATGGACTG
This sequence comes from uncultured Opitutales bacterium, assembly GCA_963924995.1. GTDB lineage: Bacteria > Verrucomicrobiota > Verrucomicrobiia > Opitutales > Seribacteraceae > Seribacter. Next base: position 7,537 of record CAWUUU010000279.1, on the reverse strand, counting down.
GGACGAACTGTTGAATTTTCAGACGGGGATGCACTTACTTCCTTGACCCGGCAACTGATCAAAAATGACATGCGGGCCCGTTCCCTGATCCATAACCTAGTACAAAGCAGTCTTTTTCAAAGCAAATGAAAACTTCACACACATCCTTCCTTATTACTCTTGTTATCTCGCTCGCTTTCTCAGGTTTGCAGGCCAAGCGCCCGAAACCTCCGGTCAGGTCTTTCGATGCCCCGAGCGCTCCGAAGTTCATTCCCTTGGACGACAAGCCTGGGGTCAATCCGCCGGTCAATGCAGTGGGAAACTTCCTGATCGGACCGGACTACGAACCGGCTCCCGAACGCAGAATTCCCAAGGATTCGCCGAGGGGAAAAGTTTCCCAATTCACCATTGATTCGAAAAACACCAAGTTGCTCAACCCCGGAATCGCCCGCAAGGTATTCGGCCAGGTCGATCCGAAGAACCCCAAGACTTTGATCGTCGAGACCCACGAGATCGATTATGTCCGGCAGATCACCGTTTACGTTCCTGCTCAATACAAGAAAGGAAACCTGGCCCCCTTCATGGTCTGCCATGACGGCCCGAAGGGAAAACCTAACCAGGTGATTCCGAACATGCTGGACAATCTGATCGCCCAGAAGCGCGTTCCGCCCATGATCGTAATCCAAGTCGCCAATGGGGGAGGAGATGCTCAAGGGCATGAACGGGGCAAGGAATACGATACCATGTCCGGACTTTACGCCGAATATATCGAAACGGAAGTTCTTCCCCGGGTGGAAAAAAACTGCGGGGTGAAGCTCACCAAAGATCCCGATGGACGGGCGGTGATGGGAAGCAGTTCAGGCGGTTCGGCCGCCCTGATCATGGCTTGGTACCGGACCGATCTTTACCACCGGGTACTGACCACCTCGGGCACCTTCGTGAATCAGCAGTGGCCCTTCGATCCAAAAACCCCAGGCGGCGCTTGGGACTTTCACGACAAACTGATCCCGAACTCACTGAAGAAACCCATTCGGCTCTTTCTTGCGGTGGGGGATTATGACCTTCTCAACCCAAACGTCATGCGCGACGGCATGCATGACTGGGTCGAAGCCAACCACCGCATGGCCAAGGTTCTTGAAGCCAAGGGATATCAGTACCAATATCTTTTTTGCCAAAATTCCGGTCATGGGATCGGCAACGCCAAGATTCAGTTTCTGCCCCATGCTATCGAATGGATTTGGCATGGCTATCAAGCACAAGAATGAAATATAATATTTTTTTGACTGAGCAAAAAATATATTCACAGCCTTTTACTACGCGAACTTATGAATAAATCGAGTAATTCATCACTCACACGAAGAAACTTTTTGGCATCGGGAAGTGCCTTGCTTGCCTTGCCTTGGCTCGAGAGCATGAATCCTCTGTCCGCTGCGCCGGCCTTGGCCAAGCCTCCCACCCGGATGATCTTTTGCGGAGTTGGGTATGGCTTTACCGAGAAGACTTTTTATCCCACGGAAGCGGGTGTATTGGGTGAGTTGACCGAGGGACTCTCCCCACTTGAGCGTCACAAGAAGGATTTCAGTATCATTAAAAACCTGACCAATGTAGGAGCGACCGATCCGCACGGGGGAAGTACTTCCTACCTGACAGCCGCCAATGTGACCGCTACGCCCGGCAAGCGCTTTCACAACTCCATTTCCTGCGACCTGCTGGCGGGTAAGCAACTGGGTAAGAACCAACGTTATGATTCTCTGGTGCTGGCCAGTAAGGAGGAAAATAAGGGTGGACACGGAAAGGGTATGTCCCTCGCCTGGAACGAAGCGGGCAAACCCGTCGCCGGTACCCGTGGGCCGGTTGAACTTTATGCAAGGCTCTTTGGACAGACGGACGAAAGTCCGGAGGAACGGGAGGTAAGGTTGAATAAAAAGAAGAGTATCCTCGATGTGGTGCTCTCGGACGCGAAGTCACTCAATGGCAAAGTCAGCTCGCTCGACCGGGACAAGCTGGATGAATACTTTCAATCCATTCGCGAAGTCGAGCTTGGGCTGGTCAAGGACGCCCAGTGGGCGGAGAAGCCCAAGCCCAAGAGCGACCGAAAGGCACCCGCGGAAGGGATTGAGGGAGAAGCCGAGATTCTTCTCACTTATGAATTGATTGCCCTCGCTTTGCAGACGCAACAGACCTCGGTCGTCTCTTACCGTCAGCCCGTTGCCTCGGTGATCAAGAGCATGGGTATGAATTACGATCCCCACGCACTCAGTCATCACGGTGGATCTCAAACCCGTACGGATGCCAACCGCATGCGGGACAAGAAATGCACCGAGATGCTGGGCAAGTTTATCGATATTTTGAAGCGGACCAAAGAAGTGGATGGATCCAGCCTCTTTGATCATACTCTACTAAGCTGGGGAACGAACTTGCGCCACGGGCACATGATCAAGGATGTTCCCGCGATTGTTGCGGGGGGCGGAAGGAGGCTCAAGCTCGGCCACAGTATCGTTCTCCCCGAAGAAGATACCCCGTTGGGCAACCTTTGGGTAACCCTGCTCCGGCAGGCCGGGGTGCAAGTGGATTCCCTGGGGAGTTCGACTGGCATTCTGCCTGAGCTACTCGCCTGAGAATTCACCGCATTTTTCATAAGTTTTCTTGATCGGGGAACTTTAAAGTCTTTTAGTGGGGGCATGAAACCCCTATTTCTTTCCATTCTTACTTGGGCCAGTGTCTGCTTAATGACTTTAGCCGAGTCAAAACTCAATGTCATGTTCATTACCCTGGACGACATGAACCGTGACTCCGTTGGGATCTATGGTTCCAAGGTCAAGGGAACAACTCCTCACATCGATAAGCTTGCCGGTCAGGGGCTGCGCTTCGAGCATGGGCATGTCACGATTGCGATTTGTATGCCCACCCGGGCGGTCTGGATGACTGGTCGGTATCCCCATAATAGCGGGGCACTTGGGTTTACCAAGATCAAGCCCGATGTTCCGACCCTGCCCGAAACCTTGCAAGAGAATGGATTCATGACCGGCATACTGGGCAAGACCGAGCATGTAGTGCCCTCCCGGACCAAGGCATTTGGATACAGTCGGGATCGTTCCGAGATGGCCAACGGACGCAGCCAGGAACTGTACGGCAAATTCACCGCCGAATTTCTCGGACAAGTTAAGAAAGAGGGCAAACCCTTTTTCCTTATGGTCAATGCCCATGACCCGCACCGTCCCTTCGATAACCGGAAACCAGCAAGCGAGAGAAATTTGACGGGGGAATCTACTGAAACTCTTTCCGGCGATAAGAAAAAGAAGGGGAAGCGGTCAGACTATCCAGCTCCTTCCAGAATCTATCAACCCGATGAAATTGTCATCCCCGGATTTCTACCCGATTTGCCACCCATCCGCGAGGAAATCGCCCAGTACTATAGCTCCGTAAGCCGGGCCGACGATGTAGTGGGCCGGGTTCTTGTCGAGCTTGAAAAAGCCGGGTTCGCGAAGAATACACTGGTCATGCTCAAGTCGGACCACGGAATACCGGTACCTTTTGCCAAGACCAATGTCTGGAGGCATTCCACTCTTACCCCTTGGATTGTTCGCTGGCCGGGTATGGTCAAGCCGGGAATTCATGAGACTGAACATGTGGTGGCGGGAGTTGATTTTGCACCGACCATTCTTGATGCCCTCGGGGTAGATCCAATGAAGGGTATGGACGGTCGCTCATTCCTTCCCGTATTAAAAGGAAAGAAGCAAAAGGGTAGGAAATTCGCTTTCACCCATATCAATACCATTGCCTCAGGGCGTTCTTATACGATGCGCTCCCTCCAGGGCAAGCGCTACGGATTGATCTGGAACGGTTGGCACGACGGTAAGACCCCCTTTAAGAACGAATCGATGAGCGGGCTTACTTGGAAAGCCATGACCAAAGCAGCGGAGAACGATCCGGCTCTGGCCAAGCGGGTCAAGCACTACCTGTACCGTACGGCTTTCGAGTTCTATGATTATAAAAAGGACATTGATGCTTTGGACAATCTCCTTGGAGACGATGAACATGAGAAGCTTGTGGCCCGTTATGGGCAGGAACTGCTGAAGGTCATGAAAAAGACCAAGGACCACGAAACCGCTCGTTACCAAAAAGCCCTGAGCAAAATCCAATGAGAAACCATACACTTGGCTTTCTCTTCATCTTGCTTTGCGGATGCTTTGCGTCCACCCCTCTCCGGGCCAAGCCCAACGTAGTCGTTTTTTTCACCGATGATCAGGGCACGCTCGATGCAGGGTGCTATGGATCGGATGACCTGCTGACTCCCAATATTGATAAGCTTGCCAAGACGGGGGTACGCTTTACCCAGGCCTATGCGCATACGGTTTGCTGTCCGGCCAGGGCCGCTCTGATCACCGGGCGTCATCCGCAGCGCAGTGGAGTAAACCATTGGACGCAAGGTGATATGAACTCGGTCAAGGGAATCAATATGGCGCTGGAAGAGGTCACCATGGCGGAGGTCTTGAAAAGGGCAGGGTACCGTACCGCGCTCTTTGGCAAATGGCACCTGGGAGCCCATCGGGACTATGGGCCAAAGAAACAAGGATTCGACGAGTTCTTCGGGATCAGAGACGGGTTCATCGACAACTACAACCACTACTTTCTTCATGGCACGGGCTTTCATGACTTGTACGAGGGGACCACCCCGGTGAAGGCCCCGGGCAAGTACTTTCCCGAGCTCATGACCGAGCGTTCTCTCGCCTTCATTGAAGAGAGCAAGGACAAGCCCTTCTTTCTTTATTTCCCCTTGAATATTCCTCATTACCCCGAACAGGCACCAAAAAAATTCGCCGAACCGTTCAAGGATATGAAGGATCCGTCCAGGAAATCCTACGCCACCATCATGCATGCGGCAGATCACTACATCGGCCGGGTGGTGGACAAGATCGAGGAACTCGGGCTTCGCAAGGATACCCTATTCATTTACATGAGCGACAACGGGCATTCCGAAGAAACGGGAAACCGTATCCGGGTGGACAACCACAAGAGCGGACACCCGAAGGGACATTTCTACGGAGCAAGCGGAGGAGGGTTCACCGGAAAATGGAAGGGGCAAAAGGGAACTTTTTTTGAGGGCGGTATACGCGTGCCGGCTATTCTGAGTTTTCCTCCCCAAATTCCTCAAGGCGTAACCAATTCTCAAATAATCACCGCGATGGACTGGTTGCCCACAGTGATGGATCTCTGCGGGATTGAACCGAAAGAAGATGACCCCAAGCTCGATGGTCACAGTCTGTTACCAGTTATTAAAAATCCGTATCAAATTTCTGCGTACCAAGGAATGCTAAATTTTCAATGGCATAAAAATTGGGCTGTTCGGATGGATGAATGGAAAATGCTCGGGCGGGAAGGGAGTGAGAATTATCAATTATATCGATTGACTGATAAAGAACCTGAACGAAAAAATTATGCCCAAGATCGGAAGGATTTAATTTCCACTATGCTTTCCATTCGAGAATCCTGGCTCAACGAATTGACCTTAGGTCATTAAAACTATTTTTATACTCGTTTATGAAAAATCGCTTTTACTTATTTGCATCCTTTTTGGTATGTCTTAGTTTTCCTCTTTCTGGAAAATCGGATCCTTTTAATAAACCTTTTGATAATCCGGTTGATCAACCGGACCTCCCACGGGTTTTGATTCTAGGCGATTCCATTTCGATCGGTTATACGCCACGGGTTCGCAAATTACTCGACGGGAAAGCTAATGTACACCGTCCCAAAACCAATTGTCGTTGGTCCGCATTCGGTAATCAAAAGGTTGATGAATGGATCGGGGATCAAAAATGGGATGCAATTCATTTTAACTTCGGGCTCTGGGACTGGTATGGTTGGCAACAGGAGACCAAGGCAACTCCCGAATCCTACGCCAAGAGTCTGGACGGCATTGTTCGTAAATTAAAGAAGTCGGGAGCCAGGCTTATCTTCGCAGTGACCACTCCTCCCTGTGTGGGTCCCGAGCAAAAAGTGAAAATTGTAATTACAGACAAGCGGGCCAGTCAATTTAATCAAGCCGCCCTTAGGGTGATGAAAAAACATGGGGTTCAAATAAATGATCTTTATAAAACGATTGGAAAGAATCGGGCGAAATACCAGCGTGGGGAAAATGATGTTCACTACAACGAAGCCGGGCGAGACCTCCTCGCCGCCCAAGTGGCTCAAGTGATCAATCGCGAGCTTTCCCAATGAACAGGCGAATCGTGGCGATGGGAGACGGTCTTTGGGACTTGTTTCCGGACGGTGCCCGCTTTGGTGGAGCCACTGCCAATTTTGCCTGCCATGCATCACGATTGGGTGGAGAGGTAAGTATGGTCAGCGGGGTGGGGCAGGATAAACGAGGTGAAGCGGCCCTTGAAGTTTATCGTAAAAATGGTGTGAATGTAAGCTTGGTGCAAAGTCTGGAAGAATACCCCACGGGAATGGTCACGGTGAAATTGACGAATACAGGAATGCCCACTTTTACCATTGGAGAAAATGCCGCGTGGGATAATTGGTCTTGGAACAAGGCAATTGAGGAAAGGATACGAAACGCCAACGCACTTTATTTCGGAACCCTTGGCCAGCGGGGAGAAAAGCCCAGAGAGGGAATCCGCCGGGCTCTTGCGATCGGCCGGGAGAAAAATTCCTTGCGAATTCTCGATATTAATTTACGTCCTCCTTTTTATGATGATGCCCTGATTCGCGAATCAGTCTCCTTGTGCTCAGTCTTAAAACTGAGCGATGAAGAATTAGATCCTGTATGCCAAGCCTGTGAAATCGCCCCAAGCGATTCAATTGAGAACACCCTGGATGAAATTCGGGAAAATTTTGGACTGGCCCTCGTGGTGATGACTAAGGGAGCTGATGGCGCGGTTCTTGTGGGTCCGAACCTGGTCATTAATCAACCCGGAGTTCCTGCCACCGTAGTGGACACTGTGGGGGCGGGGGATTCCTTTACCGCCTCCTTGACCCTTGGCTTACTCGAAGCATGTCCCCTCAAAGAGATTTTACGAACCGCCTGCGAAGTCGCCGCCCGTGTTTGTTCGCATGCAGGTGCGGTACCAGAAGATTAGGGTACCGCTCGCTAAAACCCAAAAAGTGTAGTGCCTCGTTGTTCAAATGGTTCCTTCCCCGTAATGACAATTACATGAGGGTTAGGGGTACAATTCTAGTACCACCAAAACTATAGTGCCAACATCTCGAGGGCTGAGAGCCCGGGCCTACCAATCGTCGGTGCGAAATGGGCCGGCGGGTAATCCGTCCTTGTTGTAAAGGTTGGCATCGGCAGGGTTCATGGTGAAGGCGTAACGGGCAGCTTTAGGTTCTTTGACTTCCTTGGAGCTTAAGACAACTTGATCGCCCACGATCTTGGCGTCTGCCCAGTGCCATTTTTTATCGGCACCAGCGATGGAAAAGTGTTTAAGGGTGCCGTTCTTGACTTCCTTGGTAGGGTCGAGTTTTTCCTTTTTTCCAACCATCAGGCCCTTACCGATATTCTTAAAAGAGAGATGTACCTGATTTCCTTTTATCTTATGACTGGAGAAAAGTG
>CAWUUU010000278.1:0-14964 GCA_963924995.1 uncultured Opitutales bacterium | reverse complement strand
CAAGAAACACCTTAAAACTCCAAAGAGAATTACTAAAAAATAAGTAATTTTTGGTGGCAAAACTATAAAATTTTGGAGTGATAATATATAGAATATGAAAATGTTAAATTTAGTAAAAATCATACAAACCTCAGTTTTTTGGCTGCTAGCTGCACTTGCCTGTGCCCAAAAGCCCAATCTCTTACTGATTTTCTCGGATGATCATGCCAAAAAAGCTCTTAATTGCTACGGGAATAAAGATATAAAAACTCCCGCCCTTGATCGAATCGCCCATCAAGGGATGCGTTTCGAGCACGCCCTCAATCCTAATTCTTTCTGCACACCTTCTCGGGCTGCGGCCCTGACCGGTAAATACTCGCACAAAAATGGTGTGACCCATCTGAACCAACGATTTGACGGCACTCAGCAAACCTTTCCCAAACTCTTGCAAGAGGGTGGGTATGAGACCACCCTCTTTGGCAAGTGGCACCTACTCTCCCGACCTACCGGATTTGATCATTTCTGCGTACAGAAAATGCAGGGTAAACCTTGGGACCCCAATGTGTTTGAACCCCATCATGAATGGATTGACTGGACTCCGAAAACTCAACGGGAAGCTCTCCAAGGTGGGCGAAAGCTGAAGGGGTACAATAACGATATAATCACAACCGAAGCTTTATCCTGGCTCAAGGATAAGCGAGACCCACAAAAGCCTTTCTGCTTATTACTTCATCCCAAACCCCCGCATGAACCTTATGTACCACCTACCAAGTATGAGGACTTCCTCAAGGATGTATTTATTCCTGAACCCCCTACTCTCTTGGATAATTATAAAGGGCGCACACCGGAAGCAATTGCCGATATAATGAGAAATAATCGGATTATTCTAAAACCTGTCTTTAAAGATATGCGTAAAAAGTTGGAAAAAGAAAACCCTGGCATTTCTACAGACGAGTTAACCCGAAAGATGTACCAACAATATATCAAGGGATATTATCGATTGGTCAAATCGGTGGACGACAATGTGGGTCGGGTGCTTGACTACCTAAAGAGTAGTGGACTGGAAAAGGATACGCTCGTGATTTACACTTCTGACCAGGGATTTTCCTTGGGTGAGCATGGCTTTTATAACAAGCAATGGATGTATGAAAATCCTCTTCATCAACCCCTGCTCGTGCGCCTACCAGGAGTGATCAAACCCAAGCAGGTTCACGAATCTATGGTCAACCATGTCGACCTCGCCCCTACGATTCTAGACTACGCTGGACTACCCGCACCCAAAGATATGCAGGGTCATTCGCTCCGTGATATTCTCGAAGGGAGGGAGAAAAAGGTAAGGGACGAATCGTATTATCATTTTTATCAACATGGGAAAGCCCTGCCCGAAATGATTGGAATACGAACCGACACGCATAAACTGATTCACTACCCTGGCATGCCCGGCAAGTACCAGTGGGAACTATTCGATCTCATGAACGATCCTGAGGAAATGGATAACCTCTACCACAAAGCAAAGGATAAGAAATTACGCGAAGAAATGAGCAATCGTTTACGCAACTTGATACGAAAAGTCGAAGATCCAGTTCATGCTCCGAACCTAATCAAGCAGGCAGAGAAAAAACGCCTGATCGACCGTTTAAAGTCAGGCAGCAAACAAACGGTGGTTGCTTATGGAACAAGCCTGACTGCGGTCGGAGCCTGGGTTGACCAGTTAAGAGAAATTTTCAACCAACAATTCCCAGGGCAGGTAAAGCTAATCAACGGTGCCCAGGGAGGGGCTAATTCGGATTGGGGAGTGAAGAATTTGGAGGAGAAAGTGCTTAAGCACAGACCAGACTGTGTATTCATCGAATTCTCGATCAATGACGCGGTGGGAAGTCGGCGAACATCTGTCGATCATGCGCGTAAGAATCTGAATAATATGATCGATCGTATTCTTGTAAAAATTCCATCATGTGAGATTATTCTTATGGTCATGAATACACCTGTCGGGCATACCCGTGAACGAAGGCCCAACCTGCCTGCCTTTGAAAATAACTACCGTGATGTAGCCAAAGAAAGGGGATTTCAATTAATCGATCATGGTAAAGCATGGAATACTTTTTTGAAAAAGAACCCGAGAAGGTTTCTTTTTTGCGTACCTGACACGGTACATCCCGTACGCCTTGGAGGCTTGGAAATCAGCACTCCCACGATGGCCAAGGCGCTTGGACTCCAACTCGGCAATCCTGAAACGAACAACGAGCAACCATGCTTTGATTATTTATTTCGCATGATGGATGTGGACAAGAACAAAGCGGTTACCCGTGCTGAGTTTGACCAGTATTGGATGGACTCATTCCGCAAATCGGACAGCGATAGTAATGAAGTGCTGGATGCTAAAGAATTATGGTCGAAAGAATTAGTGAGCGGACTGGACGGCAATAAGGATGGAAAAGTATCGTACGGTGAATACTCCTCGGATTTCAGTAACCACTTTACAAACAGGGACAGGAATGGCGACGGTTCACTCGTTCAGGGAGAAATCTGGCAAAAGTAAAAGGTTGAGGATTGAAAAAAATTTCAACCAATCACAGGATGTTTTAATACTTTCAATTAACTACCTCATGAAATCGTACCAAATTCTATTTTTTCTCATTTTTACGCTTGGGAATCTTGATGCAGCAAAGCCAACTAAGGTAGAGGATCTCTTTGCCAAAGATAACTTCTCTCAATGGACCAAGATGAATGGCGAACAAGTGGGTAAAGGATGGTCAGTTGAAGATGGTATTATCTACCGCCACACAAAAGGGGGAGACATCATAACCAAGGAAAAGTTTAAAAACTTTGAATTAACCTTCGAATGGAAAATCTCAGAGGCGGGAAACAGCGGGATCAAATACCGTACGCAGGGAAGCTTAGGCCTCGAATATCAAGTGCTGGATGATCAAAAACATCGGGACAATAAGAACCCTACCCACCGAGCAGGTTCCCTTTATGAACTAGTAGCATCGCCGGACTCGAAGTCTCTCAAACCTGTTGGAGAATGGAACAAAGGTCGTATAGTTGCCAAAGGAAATCTAATTCAGCACTGGTTAAACGGTAAAAAAGTCGTCGAGATTGTTTGGGGTACTGACGACTGGAAAAAACAATTTGAAAAAAGTAAGTATAAAAAGCATGAAGGATTTGGCAGTTGGGAAGGTCCTATTCTCTTACAGGATCACAATGATCCGGTTTGGTTTCGAAATCTGAAAATTAAAAAACTCTAAACTTTTACAATCCGCGGTTTTACCCGGCTTAAACTGGTGTAAACCATAGGAATTAAAATTTATTCAGAACTTGTTATCGAGTTCCCTGCAAAGCAGAACCTGTATAAAAAATACGCCAGCAACGCCCCAATAAATTGGGCAAGACAGAACAAGGCCACATCGTCCGGATTAATACCCGCAAAGGTATTGGAGAATGAACGACCGATCGCCCCGGCTGGATTCGCAAAGGAAGTCGACGAAGTAAACCAGTAAGCCCCGCCAATATAAGCGGCCACGGTCGAAGCAACCCGTTCCTTGGAGGAAAGAAGAATCACCAGCAGTAGTCCAAAGGTTGCAAAGACTTCGCTTACGAAGATATTCGTACCCGATCGATCTTTTTGTGAAAAATCAATTGGATCGATTTCGAACAAGTAATTAGCCAGCATCACTCCAGTAATTGATCCTAATATTTGTACAATCGAAAAGGATAGAAATGTCTTAACTGAAATTTCACCTTTCAGGAAAAATATGAATGAAACCACTGGATTAAAATGAGTACTGTAAGCTTGAAAGGTACTGATCAGAAAATACAAGGCAAAGACTGTCGCCAGGGTATTCACCAAAAGAGTGAGCGAATCATTAGCAGTACTTAGATTCTCTCCCATAATCCCTGAACCAACTACTGCACAAAATAAAAAACCTGTGCCTAAAAACTCGGCAATATGTTTATTCATAACTTAATTGCCTTCTGATAAAAGAGATTGAGGTAGCTTCTGAATGTAGGCCTTAATCTCATCGCGCACCTCTCGGTAACAATCTAATTGCACCTCTTCAGTCTCTCCGCTTTCAGCTAATTCGCGGGCGAGCTTAGGTGGATCCCTAAAGCCTACATGAACCACCTTGCAGTCGCACTGAAATAAAGGACAAGTCTCATGAGCATGGCCACAAACTGTGACTACATAGTCGAGGCCGATCTCCAGGAAGTCCTTAATATTCTGGGATTGCTGGGCCGATATATCCACGCCCGCTTCAGACATTACTTTGACCGCATTCGGGTTAAGACCATGTGTCTCCATACCCGCGGAAAAAATCTCAAACTCTGCCCCATGTAGATTTTTAGCCCAACCCTCCGCCATTTGGCTACGGCAGGAATTTCCGGTGCATAAAAATAATACTTTCTTTTTTGGATTCATAAATTTTAGCTGCAACAAGTGAGCTTTCGTTGCTTTCTCCTTAATTCATCAGGCTCACAGGAAGTAATCACTTTTAACTTTGCTAAATCCTCATCAAAGGAAGGATCGATTTCAACTTGTACTTCAAGCCATTTGAGTAACTTGTTTAGTTCAGGAGACTCCTCCGCTAATCGATAATGAACCCATCGGCCCTCTTTTCGACTTTGAAGAAATCCGGCATCGACTAAAATGGACATATGCCTAGATGCCGTTGCTCCTGAAACTTCGAGTAACTCGATAAGTTGACATGCACAAAGTTCTTTTTTGTTAAAGAGGGCATGCACAACTCGAAGTCGGTTTCGATCACCTAGAGCTTTAAAGGTTTTAGCAAGAGACATGGTAAATATCTATATGTTTATTCATTTAGCTAATCAACTAAATATGACATTTAGAATATCCTTAGTGTTTTAAAATATTTCTGATCTTTATAAAATAAGTTAATAGGTAGTACTCAAAATTAAACTCAATCTAGTCAGCCATTCTTGACATTTTAAACCTACTCGGCACCATATCGAACCTTTATGGAAAATCTTGAATTCAACAATGTCTCAGTTGAGGCAAAAGCAAATATCTATTTTGATGGAAAAGTCGTAAGCCATTCCATCGTTCTAAAAGATGGAGCCAAAAAAACGCTCGGTCTTATCTACCCTGGTAGTTTCCATTTCAATACCGACCAAGCGGAACGAATGGAAATTATTTCAGGTCGATGCAAGGTCGTACAGGATGACTCCGAAGAAACCATCTCGTATCTCGCCAATGACTCTTTTGATGTGCCCGCCAAAAGTGGTTTCAAAATCGAGGTAAATGAGGGTATTTGCGAATACATCTGTTCGTTTATCGACTGATTAGGCCAACCTGAGCGAGTCCGTTTGGCCGATCCTGCAAAATCAGTTTTTCTTCTCTTTATATTTTATACTGAGAAAAATATTCCACCGCTTCTCGACATTCTTCAGTTAAGTCTTTTCCAACAGTAGCCTCCACCGAGATTCCTCCCTCGTAACCGATCTCAGTCAAATGTTCAAAAAATAAACCCATTCCAGGAATTTCATCTTCTGCACGGGGAAAGCAACGGCCTTTCGGATTTGCCAGTTGCACGGCACAGATTAATTCACCCGCCTGCTTCATTACATCTGTTGCTTCATTCTCTATCACAAAATGATAGAAATCTGCGGCTAAACCTATTTCTTTTCGATTCACTTCTTCGACCAGATCAAGAGCCTGAGCAAAAGTATTCAAAAAATTAGTTTCAGTATGATTGACATGTTCCACCGCAATTTTCATTCCCCAGGAATGCTCTTTAATTAAATCGGAACAGAGTCGACAGAAATGAATCATTTGCTCACGGGCTCTTGACTCCGAAAAGCCTTCAGGGACTGAACGCGAACCAGGACTGCCAAAAACGATTGCCTTCGCCCCAAGCTGTTCAGCACGGTTCAAGGCCAAAGACAGAAAATCGTGAGATTTGTCATCTGATACTTCGGGCCCTGTTACCTTTAATGTAGGAGGAAGAAACCAATTCATTGATTGGACTCGAATGCCTGCATTCTTGATTCTCTCGGCCGCCACCTGAAATGCATCTTCGGGCATTTCCGCGGCTTTACCCAGTCCGGGTTCGATAAAATCAAATCCACTTGCAATAATTTTTTCGGCGTTTTGTAAAGGTTCAGTGCTGGAAAAATCAGATACACCAAAGATCCACTTATTAAGATTAGTCATAAATTTTTAATATAATATTTGATCGAGCATTAGGAAAGGATGCCCTTCACCACTTTTGCTTTTTCTACCCCAGTTAATTTCATGTCCAAGCCTTGAAATGGAAAAGTAAAACTACTACTATCTAAGCCTAATTGATGCAACATAGTGGCATGAAGATCTCGGACATGAACAACATCGCGTACTGCCCCATATCCCAATTCATCGGTCTCTCCGTAACTTGTCCCTCCTTTAATCCCGCCTCCCGCCATCCACATTGAAAATCCTTTAATATGGTGATCTCGACCCGCTCCGCCCTTCCCTTGAAACATGGGTGTCCGTCCAAATTCTCCACCCCAAATGACCAACGTATCTTCTAATAGCCCACGTTGTTTCAAATCAGTCAACAAGGCCCAAGTCGGACGATCGGTTAGTCCACAACAAATATCCATATATTTCTTGAGATCTCCATGATGATCCCACCCACGATGATAAAGTTGAATAAACCGAACACCCCGTTCCGCCAATCGACGGGCAAGCAGGCAATTAGATGCATAAGAACCATCCCCTGGAGTTGCTCCGTACAGATCAAGTACACTTTGTGGTTCTTCAGATAAATCCATTAGTCCGGGAACTGAAGTCTGCATCTTGAAAGCCATTTCATAAGCGGCAATCCGAGTTTCAATTTCAGGATTCCGAACTATTTGATTTCGCTTATGATCTAATTTACCAATTGTTTGGACGAGGGCATCCTGTTGCTGGGCCAAAATCCCCTTTGGATTACTTACATAATGAACCGGGTCGCCAGAAGAATTAAATTCAACTCCCTGAAATCGACTGGGTAGGAAACCGGCCGACCATTGACGAGAGGCAATTGGTTGTGGATTTCGCCCACCCACGCTCGTCAATACGACAAATCCTGGCAGATCTTCTGCCATTGAACCCAAGCCATAATTCACCCAGGAACCCATTGATGGACGACCGCTAATCACTGTACCCGTATTCATAAATGTATGGGCTGGATCATGGTTTATTTGCTCGGTCACCATCGATTTGATCACCGCAATCTCATCCGCCATTTTAGCGGTCCAAGGAAGATAATCACTGATCATTTGACCACTTTTCCCATAGGGTCGAAACTTGGTTTGATGGCCCAAAACCTTGAGTTCTTTTCCTTGCAACTGGGCAATCGGTTGCCCCTTGGTAAAAGACTCGGGCATCGCCTTGCCGTTCAAACGATCCAACTCGGGTTTATAATCAAAAGTTTCTAAATGAGAAGGACCGCCCGCCATGCAAAGAAAGATTACTCTTTTTGCCTTAGCGGCAAAGGTAGAAACCATCGGATCAACACCAAGCGCCGAGTGACCACCTAAAAGCGACCCCAAAGCCGATGATCCGACTCCGACCCCGGCATTTCCCAGAAAGGCTCTTCTTGTTTGATGGAGGTCGAGATTAATTTCGGGTATTGGTTTCATTTAAATTTAAAAGGCCACGTGAGACTGCAACCCAGGAGGCAAGCTCGATAATTTCTTTTTTTGACTTAGGCTTATTCTTTACAGTTTGAAGTAAATCTTCGGCTTTGCTTGGTTGTTGAACATAACCAGCTTTGGTGGACTCATAAAGCGAACGAAATATACTAATTTCTTCCTCATCAGGCTGCCTGGAAAGTACAAGGGAATAGGCAAAACGAACCCGTTCCTCAAAAGAATTTCCACCTTTTTGCAGAATCCTTTGAGAAAATGCTCGGGCCGCTTCCACAAAAGTAGGATCATTCAACAACACCAAAGCCGCATTGGGAGTGTTCGATCGTGCCCGCTCAGCAGTGCATTCCTCGCGACTCGGCGCATCCAGGGCTTTCATCATCGGATGTAAAAACATTCTTTGCCAATGTACATATAGTCCACGGCGCCATTGCCTCGAATCACTATGGGAATGATAAACCCGCTTAGGGAAATTCAAATGTCGAAAATACCCCTTAGGTTGATAAGGCTTTACGCTCGGCCCTCCAAATTCATCCACCAATAAACCACTGACAAATAGAGCATTGTCTCGAATTAACTCTGCGGGGAGACGATACCGAGACTG
This sequence comes from uncultured Opitutales bacterium, assembly GCA_963924995.1. Taxonomy (GTDB): domain Bacteria; phylum Verrucomicrobiota; class Verrucomicrobiia; order Opitutales; family Seribacteraceae; genus Seribacter. The sequence continues at coordinate 6,749 of CAWUUU010000278.1, read as the reverse complement.
TCTTGCCACCAGTTCATTAGAGGGGTCGAGTTGGTGCATTTCCTTGGAAACGATTGAGGATTGGCGATAAGCCCGGCTCGTCACTATAGTTCGGATCAATCTTTTAACACTCCATCCATTCTGATAAAAAGACATTGCCAATTGATCTAAAAGCTCGGGATTGCTTGGCGGATTGCCCTGCCCACCAAAATCGGAAAGGGAAGACGATAGCCCCCGTCCAAAAAAGAGATACCAAAATCGATTCGCAAACACGCGAGCAGTCAGACCGCCTGCTCCATCCTTGGTATCAGTCAACCAATTTGCCAAGTGAAGGCGAGTGGCTCTTTCTCCCTTGCTTAATTGAATACTCCCGAGAAATTCAGGGACTGCGGATTGAATCACCTCGCCGCTATCATCAAGCCAATTACCACGAGGAAGAACTCTCATGGTTCGAGGTGCTTTGGCTACAGTAATCATAGTCTTCACCGCTTTTTTCTCAATCTCCTTGATTCGCTTTGCCAATTGATCGCTTTTTATTTTTTTCTCGGCAGGAATTAGAACTGCTAATTTCTTTTTAAATTCTTGCTCCTTGCCTTTATCAGATTTTTTAAGTTTTAAAATCTTATTTTGAATTTGTTCGACGAGTTTCAAAGTTTTGAACCCAACTAGTTTTATTTGTTCGTCTTTTAAGTTTTTTAATTCGTCTTCCAATCCGTCAGGTAAAAAAAGTATCTCTGGCGGACGGACAGTCGGTAAAGAATTTCCCGTAAATCCAGTGTCGTGAATATCAGCAAAAAAAGCGGCCATTGAATAGTGATCCTTGATCGTGTAGGGATCATATTTATGATCGTGGCACTGGGCACACCCAATTGTGGCTCCCATCCAGACAGCAGAAACATTTCGAACCCGGTCCGCCGCGTAAATCGCATTGTATTCCTTTGCTTGTATTCCTCCCTCGTGAGAGGTCTGGAGTAATCGATTATAACCCGAAGCCACTTTCTGCCATTTATCTGGATCCTCCAACAAATCTCCGGCAAGTTGTTCACGGGTGAATTGATCAAACGGAAGGTTTTGATTAAAGGAGCGAATCACATAATCCCGATACGGTGCTATGTTATGATCCTGGTCACCATGGTAACCGACCGTGTCAGCAAAACGGACCAAGTCCAACCAATACATCGAAATTCTTTCACCAAAATGTTTAGAATCCAAAAGCTTATCTACAATCGACTCAAAACTGATTTTTCCCTCCACGAAATCTTTAACCTCTTCAGGAGTGGGAGGAAGTCCGACCAAATCAAAATAAATACGCCTTATCAGAGTAACCTGATCCGTATCCACCGAAGGTTTTAATCCACTATTTTCTAATTGAGCCAAGACAAAATTATCTATCCAGTTTATTGGCCATGATTCATCCTTCACCCCAATTTCAGCATGATTGATAGGATTTACATAAGCCCAGGGTGCTGAATACTCCGCTCCTTCTTTAATCCAACGAGATAAAATACCTTTTTCCGACTTACTTAATTTCTTATGTGAATCGACTGGAGGCATCGGATCCTCTTCGTCTAAGATACGTAACACCAATTCACTCTCATCAATTTCATGGGGAACAATAGCGGCATATCCCCCCAGATCAGCAATCGCTCCTTCCCTTGTGTCTAAACGAAGGTCGGCTTTTCGATCATGTGCATCCGGGCCATGACAGAAGAAACACCTGTCTGAAAGAATCGGTCGAATGTCACGATTAAAATCCAGAGGATCTGCATCTACCCCGTAGGTTTTAAAAGAAAATACCAGTAATAGAATAATCCCAAAAGAGCCTTTTAAATAGGAAAAAATGACTAGTAATAAATTCATTAGGTGGGAGTAAATTAAAGAACAAAACTTAAGGCTTAACTCGTGTAAATCAAATTAAATCCTCCAGTTTCTTTTAAATTTAAGTAAACTAATTAGAGGACGAATTAACTTATTAATACACTTACGAGGAAATACAAAATTGTATGATGATTGGCTCCTTATAATAAATCCACAATGACTATCTTTGGGAATTGTTCCTTAGGAATCCGAATAGTATTAAGCCTAACAAATTGAGCGGTAAAAAAGATTACGGAAAATAACTAAAGGCTCAAAGATCATAACCAAACTCAAGCAAGTAATAAAGCCAGTCAATCTACGGACCCAATTATAATTTTCGACCCACAGCTTTATCATTGAATTTTGGCGTTTTTACTACTTGGCTTCTACCGTGACCGAGGTTGGAGTGTAGAAGACTGAAAAATTCTTTCCACCGATGGAAACCTCATTGTTAGAGAAACCGCCCGCAATCGAATTGGCCTTGAGTACGGTTAAGCTTTTCCCCATTTTCCCACTTGGAATATCGGTAAGCTTCAATTCGCCGGAGAGATAAGCGACTCCTTGTACTACCAAAGGTTTTATCGCAGATAGGGATAAAGTACCATGTGAAAAAAGGTCGGCCTTTACGATGCCATACCCGTCAAGTCTCGCTCCGGACTGGACATCAACCCATCTCACCGATTCAACCATTCCTCCCTCAAGGGCCAAATGACCTCTGTCAAGAATTCGGAGTTCATTGCGGGCAATCACCCTTGTGCCCTTTTTAACCGTCAGGGAACCAGCTACCTCCAAGGCTAAAAATTCGGCATCTTTTCGTGCCAAGGCCGAGCCTGACTCATTTATTCGAGCACACCAGGAAGACTTGGGAGATCCATTTTCATGAATGTAGGTTTCGTCCGCATTTTCATAGACATACTCTGTCCAGTTCGCCGCCGAACCAAGATCACCATTCTTGGTCTTTACTTTCCATGAGTGATAAGTATTGGCAAAGCCAGCAGGTTCATCCACTCGCTCTGCAGTCAGTAAAGTATTAAGTTTTTTAACCAACTGAGGGCGATCCTTGGTAAGGTTGTTTTTCTCTTCAGGATCAGCATTCAAATCAAAAAGCATAGTAACGGATTCTTTTTTACGCTTTTTCTTTTTACTGCTAATCGATGTCTGCACACCCTTACGGGATCGAATCAATTTATACTGCCCCTGAATAATCGACACTTGATTGCCCGCTTCATGAATTAAAAAATCTCTTGTCCGTTGAATACCTTTCCCCGTGAGAGTGGGAGCGAGAGAAACACCACTCACTCCTAGAGGAATGGGCACTCCTGCAAGTTCACAAAAGGTGGGTAACAGGTCAGAACAATCCATTACCAAGTCAGTATTTGATCCTTTTTTCAGTTTTGATTTCTGGGTAATCTTATCCGACCATCGCATTACCGTTGGCACCCGAATACCACCTTCATAAATGCTCCCCTTCGAACCCTGCAGTCCACCATTTGCATTCAATTGTTCGCGATTGCTCCCTCCTGGCCCGCCATTATCCGATTGAAAGACAACCAAAGTATTGTCAGCAACAGAATCTGATTTATCCCCATCGCCATTTGGATCTTCCAACGCTTTAAGAATATTTCCAAAATGAGCGTCAATGCGTGTGACCATCGCACACCATTGTTTAGATTGATCGGATAGACTCGAAAAGAAGGACTTATCCTTATAATCCTGATCCCAATTGGGGAGTTTTGCCACCTCTTTAAAAGGAGCATGTGGAATTTGAGCGGCAAACAAACCAAAGAAGGGCTTGCCGGACTGATTGTATTCCATTGCCTGTTTCCTTACAAAATCCAAACAGGCGAAGGCATAGACATCATCACAATAAGCAACCTCGGGATAGTCCGGATGATTTTGCGAAGCTGGATAGTTAGAATAGTCCTTATTGTTGCTATACTGTGCCATACTATTGGGCTTAAGTTCCAAACCGCCTCGTACTCTAGATTTAGCGGGTGCATTCCACAGTGTGGGTTGAAAAAAGGTATGGGCCCGCACATGATGCAGTTCGGCCACCACAAACTGATAGCCATGAGAGGTGGGTAAAGTTTGGACATTATCAAGGGTCGGGTTTTGCATGTCCTTGGATCCACCATAGCCCCACTTACCCCAATAACCCGTCGCATACCCCGCCTTGGCCAGTGCATCTCCCATCGTAATATCTTCTTTCCGGATTGCTTTCTTGGCGTTGTTCGGATCGTTACGGTCCGCAAAGGTATAACCCTGATGAAACCCAGTTTGTTGAGATGATCGTGCGGGAGAGCAAACCGTACACCCATAACCTCGGGTGAAATTAACTCCCTGCTCTGCCAACCGATCTAAGTGGGGAGTCAGGACATAGGGCTTACCTTCTGCTTTTCGATCAGCTTGAGCATTCGGACCAATTGAGCCCCATCCTAGGTCATCCACATAAAGATAAAGAATGTTTGGATGTTTCGCTCCAAAGGCAAAATTAGCTAAGATGAAAAAAGTGATTGGTAAAAAAGAGATTAAGTTTTTCATTTTCAACATGCACTTAACTTTTCATTTTATGAATCGTTCTGGCAAGATAGAAGGGGCACAAGACCACCGTTTTCCAATCTAGACTGGGAAAAAACTAGACGACAAGTATGTCTCGAATCTTCACAGCTAATGCCTGATCAGTCGCATAGACCGCACCGCGGTGATTCATAAAGGTCGAGTCATGCCGATTTAAATCAAGTGGATCGCCATGCACATCACTGACTACTGCCCCCCCCTCTTCATAGAGGCAGGCAGTAGCGGCATAATCCCAAATACTACCCCCACCCTCTTGCGGTTTGGCAAATTTAAAATGACACCCAGGAGCGGACTCCAGAGAATGGCAGGCATTAATTACTGCGCCACCAAATTGCGACGCAGTTACTCCTTTAAGACCGATCGATTCTGCGTAATTTTCCAACTCGGTTAATACTCTACAGCGTTCGGGATGACTTTCAAAACTTCGATCGTAAGTAAAAACCAACTCTTTTCCCTTGGTTTCCATTTTCCACGCTATTCCATTTCTCAGTATGCCCTGTCCTTTAGTTGCCTGCCAAAGAACATCGTGAACCGGGTCGTAGACCACTCCAATTTGGGGCAATCCCTGACGGGATACCAAGGCTATGGAAACAGAATACCCCGTTTCCTTTCGAGTAAAAGGAAGGGTTCCATCCAATGGATCAATACACCAGAAATATTCTTTCTCGAATCGCGAACCGTCATCTTCGCTTTCCTCAGTAAGTAATGCCAGATCAAACTCTCTACAGGTTGGTTCCAAAATTCGCAGGATCGCCTCCTGCGCCTTCTGATCCACTTCCGTTACTACTTGCGAGGCATAAGTGTCCCCACCCTCCTTGTGCAAAACCTCCACATCTTGGTCCTGGTAAGATCGAATCAGTTCACCGGCTTCCAGTGAAGCCCGCACCGCTTTACGGGTCAAATCATTCAAATCGATCAACTTTTCATCTCCTTCAAAGATTCAATTACTTTCCTCGTAACCCGCTCGCTGTAGTCACTGAGTTTCCAGTGTCCTGGGCTCCAACCCTTCATGAATCGATGAAAGTCAGCCCACGCCACACGGTACAAAGGACGCCAGTCCGCCTCCAGTTCATCTTTAGATACATGACTTTCAATCTCTCCAAGAAAAGCTCCCAATTGCCTGAAGTAATAGTCAAGTACTTCAACTTCTATTCTTTCCGCATCCACATCCCGAAAGCAACTCCCGACAAAATAGGCTAAATCTTTCATACCACAACCACCACCCACATACTGAAAATCAACTGCCGCCACCTCTGCCCCATCAGAACTGAAGCAAAAGTTAGCAAGTTTGGCATCCCCGTGCACCAAGGTTTGAAACTTGGTCGTCTTTAACTTGGCATCTATCTCAGGCGCAGCCTCTTTAAGAACCTGATCATCTAATCGCTCCAGTTCGTCGGGTCTTGTATCCAGATGCCAATAGGTTCCGTTCTCCCACAGTCCTTCTGGGATAATCCCTAAATTCTCGGCATGAAAAGCCGCTAACCAGCGGACACACGCCTTCCATTCAGGTTGGTTGACCGAACTTCTTCGTCCAGCAAAACCGGATGCATCCAAGTCCTCTAAAACAAGTAATACTTCGTCCTCATCCTTCTTCGTTCCGAAACAAGCTGGAATTCGGGCAGGACTGTTCTTGGCTTTGTTTTTTTGCGAATCATACCAATTCGTTTCCACCTGATAGGATTTGAGTTTTCGCTGATGAGACAGATCCGTATTCCATCCCCGCGGATGCGATCCACGACCGGGTTGAACATGCTTAACGACGATGCTTGGAAACTCTGCACCCTCTAAACCAATTCTTTGTATACCACCGTATCCACTCCAGAGGCTCTGAACTTCAATCCGGTTTGTGATCCGATTCCCGTTCGTTCGTTCTAAAATAAAACAATCTACCTGTTCAATTTCCACAGCTACGAACTTAGCTGCCTAAATGCTAAGTACGAATTAAAAATGCTAGGACTTAGAACCAGCTGGAGGAAGATTGATTGGCCAGGACCTGCGAACGGTTTTTCTGGAATTTGCCTAAGGACTCTTGAGCTTGTTTTAATTGTTGTCCAACCTGCTTTTCATTAGGCGACTCCTTAAGTTTTTTCTCGTATTCTGAAATTTGCTGCTGCTTCTCGGTGATCCATTTATCTAATTCATCAAGGCGAGTTTCATAAACTTCTTCCATGGTCCACGCCCCCACCTTTTTCAAATAGGCATCCAGTTTTCGGACCATGGACGCTTTTTTTTCGGGCATACTCTTGGATAGTTCGTTAGTTTCCCCCATGTCCACTGCCACATTAAAAAGCTTAATTTCGCCCGTGTTCAAGTGCCTCATCAATTTGTAATCTCCA
>CAWUUU010000277.1:0-24566 GCA_963924995.1 uncultured Opitutales bacterium | reverse complement strand
TTAAAAGATTCTTTAAAAGGAATTTTTAAACTTGGAATTTGTTTTGCCTGTCCAATGTTCTTGATTTTTAAGCAACCTGACTTAGGATCAACATTAGTCTTTCCACCAATAGCATTTTCACTTTTGTACGTCGCTCGCATACCTTATCGATTCTTTGTTGCTACAGCCCTTCTGTTTGTAGTGATAATTGGTGTGTTGGGTTATGACGTTTTCCGTTATTATCAATATAAATCCGAGAACCCGAATCCTCAGGAAGCAATTGTTGCTTATGAGGATACAACTCTCATACCACTCAAGGACTACCAACGTAAACGCATCCTTACTTTTCTTGCACCAGAAGTCATGGACCCCAACGGAATTGGATCGAATTGGAATCGAATCCAAGCTCTCATTGCCGTTGCCACCGGTGGAATTACTGGCAAGGGTCTAGGCAATGGCATGCAAGCTAAGTTAGGATATCTACCCTCTGCTGTCGCGCACAATGACTTTATTTTTGCGGTTTTGGCAGAAGAATCAGGATTTGTGGGAGGAATAATTGCTATTGGAGCATTCTTTTTGCTTATTTTTGGTTGCTTAAAGGTAGCATCCAAAGCGTCAGATCGTTTTGGGGCAATGCTTGCAATAGGAGTTTCGATCCTATTGATGACCCATGTTTTTATAAACATTGGCATGACAATTGGCATTACTCCAATAACAGGTTTACCGTTGCCTTTTCTTAGTTACGGGGGGTCATTCCTGATCTCCTGTTTTATCTTACTTGGGTTGGTTCAGAGTGTATATCGACACAGAAAGGAATTCAGATGAACAAAAAGGTAAATTTACCCTGTTTGTTTTTCATTCTGTGGATGATCGGGTTTTCTATCCATCATAAAAATGGCCAGAAATACCAAGCGTAGACCAAATTATTCAAAGCGAAGACGATCCAATAAGAAGGCAGAGACAAAAGAAGCGGAATCAGATAAGAATGATCTGACTCTTCCTCCTGTTGAACCTGCTCCTATCTCAATTGATAAGGGTAAATTAAGAGAAGCAGCAATCGAGCGGGCAAAAAAACGCCCGATCCGAGAGCGAATTCTTGCCTTCTTTCGTCGTGAAACGAAACAAGATTATAAAGAATTAATCATCAACACTGAGGCACTTGAGCGAAGGGTGGCACTAATAGAAAACGGGGTGTTGCAGGCTTTTGACGTGGAGCGTTTAGACGAAGAAAGAATGGTCGGGGCAATCTTCAAAGGGAAAGTCCAAAACTTAGAGCCCGGGCTAAAAGCCGCTTTTGTGGATATCGGGCAGGAAAAGAATGCATTTTTACATTACTGGGACATGCTTCCTGGAGCCAATAATGATCCCTCCATTGAGATTGTTCGTGAAAATAAAAGAAAGACACCACACAATCGTTTAGAGGCAAAATCTATTCAAGAAATCCCTAAGGTTTTTCCTGTCGGTTCAGAAATTGTGGTTCAAATTACTAAGGGACAGATTGGTAGTAAGGGGCCACGGACCACAACGAATTTATCATTGGCAGGTCGATTTTTAGTGATGATGCCTTATGCCGGACAATGTGGGATTTCGAGAAAAATTGATGATAAAACTGAAAGAAGTCGTTTAAAACGTATTATCAGTAATCTTTCTCTTCGCGAAGGTATGGGCGTAATTATTCGAACGGCAGGACAAAATAAACCTGAACGATTTTTCGACCGAGATCTTCATCTTTTACTTCAACAATGGGATGAAATTGAAGCAAAAATGAAATCCCAGGACAGTCCTTGCTTTTTATACCAAGAACCAGATTTAATTGGATTAACTGCCCGTGATTTTCTGACAGATGACATCGATCGTGTGCAACTAGACCGAAAAGAGGATTATACTCGGCTTATTGAAACTATTCAGAGGATTTCTCCAAAATCAAAATCAAAAGTTTCTCATTTTGATGAGGAAATTCCCATTTTCGAGCGATTTAATGTGGAACGCCAGATTGAACAAACCTTTATGCGACGGGTTTTACTGCCTTCAGGTGGGGAAATTGTAATGGAGGAAACCGAGGCACTCGTATCAATAGATGTAAATACGGGTAGCCACAAAGGAGATAGAAAAGACGGAAAGAATTTTATTTTACAAGCTAACATTGAAGCTGCAGCTGAGGTCTGTCGCCAGATGAGGCTTCGGAACTTAGGTGGCTTGGTCATTATCGACTTCATTGACATGAAAAATAAGGGAGACCAACGAAAAGTTTTCCAAAAAATGAAGTCTTCCATGGCAGATGATAAGGCGAAGCACAATATTTTACCAATTTCTCAATTGGGAATTATGCAAATTACTCGTCAGCGACATGATGAGAGTAATTCAAGCGGAATCTATGAACCGTGCCCATACTGTTCGGGTCGAGGCATTGTCAAATCGCCTCGAGCAGTCAGTATTGAAATTCAAAGAAAAATTACTAGTGTGGTTCGACGATTGAGGGAAGAAAACATTGAAAAAGAAACAAATTTAAAAATTTTCCTACATCCAAGCACTCTTCGTCGCTTACGTGGACCTGATTCAAAATTGATTGACCGAATGGAACGAAATTATGGTTTAAAATTAACATTTGAAGCGGCAGAAACATATCATATGGAAAACTTTAAATTGATTGATGAGTCTTCGAATAATGAAATCCGCTAGTTAATAAAATGCATATCCTTGCTGCTTTTGATAAATGCAAGGACTCTCTGTCTGCTAGGGAAATCTGTGCTCTTGGCCAAAAGGTGGCTTCTGCTAAACCTTTTAATCATGATGTTCACTCTATTCCATTAACAGACGGAGGAGAGGGTTTTACTGAGTTATTGACTCATGCCAAAAAAGGTACTTATCATTCTATTTTAGCAAATGACTCACTTGGAGAAGAAAAGGAAGTCAAAGTTGGGATCGTTCCTAGTGGTAAATTGGATTTATCTTTGCGTGAATTTACAGATTTACCAAGCCAAGGTAATTGGGCAGTTATTGAAATGTCTTCAATTGCTGGCTTATCTGATTTACCACAAGAAAAGAGGAATCCATGGTTAACTTCCACCATTGGGGTTGGTCAGTTACTTGCAGGAGTTAGTTCCCTTGGAGTCAGTGCAATAATTTTAGGAATAGGAGGAAGTTCAACCAATGATATGGGATTGGGTGCTTTGAGTGCCTTAGGAGTAAATTTTTTTGACCGAGATGGTAAGTTAATTTCTTTTCCTGTTCCGGAATGTTGGTCGAGAATAGCCAAAATTTCTGCTGAGAAATTAATTACACTTCCGCCGATCCGTATTGCCTGTGATGTAAGTAATCAATTACTGGGAGAGAATGGAGCCACTTTTCAATTTGGACCTCAAAAAGGACTATCCGCGAATCGGAAGGAGAAAATGGAAAGCAACATGGAGCTAATGTCAGAAAGATTATCCCAAATATTCCAAAAACCATTAAATTTTAGAAACCAAGAGGGTACAGGAGCAGCGGGTGGAATTGCTTACGGTCTTAGCTTAGCCTTTGATACTCAATTTGTGCCAGGATTTTCCTTAGTGTCTAAATGGTTTAATCTTGAAAATGAGATTAAAAAAACTGATTTAATCCTTACTGGAGAAGGTAGATTCGATCAAACTTCCCTCTATGGCAAAGGACCGTATGAAATTATCCGACTGGCATCAAAATACCAAAAAAAAGTAGTTCTTTTAGCCGGTTCTGTAGAAAAAGAAGCGGTAGAGAAGTGCATGCGTGAATTTGCGAATGTAGAAATTGTCGCTTTTGGAAGTAGTCAATTAAGCTTGGAGCAAAACTTGACGAAAGCACCTGAATTATTTGAAATAAAACTAAAATCTCAATTATCTTATTATCAGTGAATTCAACTGAATGCTCAAAAGAAAAAGAATTACGCTTCAAGCGTATTCGCCGCTTAAAACGCTGGATGCGTCCTTTGCCTAGACGTTCGAATATTCATAACTATCCGGTCCTGAAATGGTTTTCTGAAACTGCGTATGAGAGAGCTTATCTTTGGTCATTTAAGGGACAGGCAATCAAACCGGCACTCTTTTGGGGAATGATAATTTCTTTTTCGCCTTTAGTAGGTTTTCAAATGTTGATTGTTTTTCTACTCGCTTTAATTATGCGTGCCAACTTGCCCATTATTGTTGCGTTACAATGGATTTCAAACCCATTTACAATGGGGCCAATTTATTTTGCAGACTACAAAATTGGAAGAATACTCTTAGAACTTGCTGGATTTAAAAGTAAGAAAAATCCGCTTTTAAGCTCAGAATATGATTGGGCACATTTCAAGTTCAAAGACCTATTGGAATTACTTGATACTTTTCCACCCATGTTTGTTGGGGGAGCAGTCATCGGAGTGTTTTTTGGAGTTATATCAGTTTTTTTCTACAATGTGCTGGCAAAGTTCTACAAGAGACCACAAATTACAAAAACATCTTAAATAATTATCAAACTTGAGCAAATGAGCAAAAAATCATTTTTAACATCCTTTACCACTTTGAAATTAGTTTTTCTATTTTTTTTAATTAATGCAGAATCTTTAGCCAAAGAACCATCAATCAAGTTAGGAATTGATTACCTGGAGCAAAGTAAATTTGAGGTGCTTCAAGGTAAACGAGTGGGTTTATTGACCCACCCGGCAGGAAAAAATGGAAAAGGGGAAAGTACAGTTGATGTCTTTGTCCGTTCTTCCGATGTAAACTTAGTTGCTTTATTTGGACCTGAGCATGGAATTTATGGAGACGAGAAAGCATCAGTCCCGGTGGACGATAAAATAGACAAGAAAACGGGATTACCCGTATTTTCACTCTATGGAAAATTTAGAAAGCCTACTGAGAAAATGCTTGGGACGATTGATAGCCTAGTGGTTGATCTTCAGGATGTTGGTGTGCGTTGCTATACTTATATCAGTTGTATGAGATACGTAATGGAAGCCTGCTTTGCTGCGGGAGTGGAGGTAGTGGTACTCGATAGACCAAACCCATTAGGTGGACTCAAAGTGGCGGGGCCTTCGATGGATGAAGCATGTATGAGTTATGTGGGAGCTTTTCAGATTCCCTTCGTGCATGGAATGACGATTGGTGAATTGGCTTTATGGTCAAAGAAAATACCGGGCGTTTTGAAAACCGAAGAGAACAATCGCAAAAAAGGAAAATTGATTATTGTGCCAATGCTAGGCTGGACCCGGCAAATGACATGGCCCCAGACTGGTCTGTCTTGGTATCCTACTTCTCCTAATATTCCAACTTTAGACTCCGTTGCAGGTTACCCTATGACTGGGCTTGGTGCACAAATGGGAAAATTCAAACATGGAATAGGTACGAAGCATCCCTTTCGTTTCTTAACCTACGAAGGAAAATCTGCAATCGTTCTTAAAGCTGAATTAGATCGTCTCCAAATTCCGGGTCTTTCCTTTCAGGTAAAAACATTAGAAAAAGCAGATGGGAAAAAAATTGAAGGGGTTTACATCATTATAAGCGACTGGAATTCATGGCGACCCACAGAATTACCCTTCTATATGATGCAACTTTCCGCTTTATGGCAGTCGCCAAGTCCGTTTACTCAGGCAAGTGATTCAGAAGTTTCACTTTTTAACAAACATGTTGGCTCTCAGTCTTGGTGGGACTCCTTGTCGAAAGAGGGTGGGCAAGTCGATATTTTAAAATACCTGGCCAAATGGGATGCAGAATCCGAACAATTTAAGACCTCAGTGAAGCCTTACCTGCTTTATTGAACAATTTAACGAGTAAAATCATCAAGAGAAAGCACCCGCATACCATGTTTATGAAGAGCTTCTTCTCCTATGTCTTCGTCCTCCATTGCAATGGCTAGTACAGGTTGATTATTAGGTTGGCGAAGAAATGGATAGACATAGTGAATATTAATCTCAGCATGAAGGAGTGACTGGGTGATCAAATGTAATGAGTCTTCATCTTTAATCTCAACTGCAATAATATTTCTTTCGGTGAAACTGATGGAACGAGATTTCAAAAGTTGCGCGGTTTCTTTTGGGTAGTTTGTCACCAACCTAATAACCGCAGAATCCGTGGTATCTAAGACTGAAATTGCCATCACATGAATGTCTTGAGATTTTAACATTCCAAGAAAGTCGTTCAGCCACCCCACTTTATTTTCTGCATAAATTACGAATTGTCTGATAATTTCTTTTCCTGGGTTACGCAGGGTTGATGGGGAATGATCGGATAAGTCCATGAGTAAAATAGAATTTGTGAATGTGAGTATATTATAATCTTTTTCGCCCTTTCCTCGCAAGCAATTAGGAATAGTTTTGTAAATTGAATGCTTGCCTACCAGTGGGTAAAAGGTAGACAATATTAGTCTTATTTAATGTATTATCTACGCAAATTTTCTTTCACATGTATCCTTCTCTTCGGATGCTCATTACTTTTTGGAAACGAGGGGAGCAAATGGATGGAAGCCGACTTGAGAAGTTTAGAAACGAGTGCTCAGGACGGGGATTCCTATGCCCAAGCATTTTTAGCACTCTGTTACATCCACGGCGATAAAGGTTTAGATATTTCTTTTGATAAAGCGAGTTACTGGGCTAACTTATCTACAGAAACTGATCATTGGCTTGGCTTGTTTACAGTCGGATATTTGCATCGCTTTTCTCCCCTTGGCCCTAATTCGGAAAAAGTGGCTAGTTTTTATCTAAAGGCTTTTAAAGACCCTGATGGTACATTGGTTAAAAATGCGAGTGCGGGCGATCCTGTGGCGTCCTATGTTATTGCAGAAATTTTCACCGCTGAAGAGGTTGAACCTGAACTGAGTGCGGATCTTCAATTCGCCGCTAAACACTATGCGAATTCATCCAGTACAGGTTATGGACCTGCCTCGGTGCAACATGCTTTACTTAAACTCCATGCTAATTCGATCGGTGGACAGAACATTGATATTGGAAAAGATTTAGCCGGAGGGGTTTCAATTCTTAAAGAGGTTGCAGAAAAACAACTACCTGCAGGACACCATTTTTTAGGCAGATGTTATTTTAAAGGAATCGGAGTAGAAGAAGATTATAAGATGGCTTTGGTTCACTTTCAAGCTGCCGCCGATCGTGGGTATACTACTTCTCAATTAATTGTAGCTCATTTCTATGCCTATGGACTCACCGGGCCTGCTAAGATTGACCTCGCTTTACGCTATGCAAATCTTGCCCTTTTACAGGATACGGAAAATGCGTCTGAAAAAATTGCCGAGTACGAACAACTTCTTGCAGGTCGAGCGAATGGAAAAATTCAACCATCCCAAAGCCAATTTTATAATTCAGTCCCCTCCCCAGCAAGTTCATCCATTAGCGAACCCCCTCCTTTACCCCCCGAGCCTGGAGTGTTGTTGCCCCAGTCTCCAGTTCCTGAGTTTAGGGCAACAACTAATCGATTACCGTCGGTTTATGAGAATTTCAAACCCAGAGAACCATCGCGTCTTCCAGAACCCCCATCATTACCTCCAATCGAATCATCGTCTGGAATTTCAGGAAATGATCAGGAAATGGCCAAACAATATTATTTTGGTCGTGGAGAGAATCTAGATTTGGTTCGTGCCTATGAATTATTTGTTAAGTCCGCCAATCGCGGAAATCCTGAATCAGCTCGTTATCTTGGTATAATGTATCTCCGTGGAAAAGGAGTTGATAAAGATTCTCGAAAGGCCCTTGAATGGTTTACCCGAGCAGCACAAGGTGGAGATGAAATAGCCAAGAAGAATTTGAAAGCTCTCCAAATTCTTAGTGGTAGTAAATAATCAATAATATTAAAAGTATTACTCTTTTTTCTGTCCACCATTTGGAAAGAGATTTTAGGAATTTGTTTTTATGAGATACTATCAATATATGTCTTTATTGTTTTAGTTATGCCAACGAGTGCAGGTAATCCTGTAAGAAATCGGTATTTAAAAGATTTTAAGTTCAGTATCTTCTTGTTACAAAGATTAGTTTGCTGAGTAGTTAATTTGAGGAAACCATAGATTTTAATTTTAATTTCTCCTCATTGGCAAACATGGCATTTTCCAATAAAAAATGTATAAAAAAAGGAACATATTTTGCAGTAATCCCAACCCATCATCTATGTCCTTTGGAAGGAATTTATACTTCAATACGGTGGGTGCATTTGACATAGCAAAGATATCCCTCTCTATTCTTAAGTATGAATGATCCTTTCAAACAAGATGAACCGCCTAAACTTTTAGGCAAACCCCCAAAACCAGGAAAACCTCCGTTGTTTAAAGACCGTCGTGCTCATCGAATCGAGTTGCGTAATAAAATTTCTACTATCAAGGAGGAAATTAAAGTACTTAAGCAGATCAAAGAAGGAGATGAATCCAAGCAAATCGAGAGTCAAAAACAAATGTCTGTTCTGGTAACAAGGCTTAAGGAATGCGAAATGGAAAAAGAGTCGATTGAACAATTTAATCATACCCAATTTGTCAAGAATGTAGAAAAAAGTCGTGAAGCTGAATCTCGATTCGATAAAGAGTCTCATGGTGAAAATAATTTTTTTGAGAACAACGACATAAATGCCCAATCTGAAGATTTGGTTACTGGTTTACTGGAAGATGATCATAATAAAACGAAGCTATTTGTTGACCTTCAACAGGAGGAGGAACCAGAAATTCCACCTTCCGAGTTAGAGATTCAAACAACGAGTTCCCCAAATGATGGGAAAGTGCCCGAAGACATTTTGCCTCAAATAGAAATACCTCCTAATACCATCGTCTAGGCTGGGGTAGTTTAATTTTCTGATTTCCAAATGAATAGAAAAAGTAGTCAATGAAAATTTAGGGAACAAACTGCGTGCTCTAAATCGAGTTCTTCGATTTGGAATAGAACCCTAAAAGCAATCGCTTAAAAGTTAGATAAAATAATAATCCCACATCCTTTTTTTGTTTACCACGACATAGATGGGTGATTGAATGAAATGTAATTATAGGAGAGATGGCAGAGTGGTCGAATGCGCTGGTTTGCTAAACCGGTGAGGGGCTAATAGTCCCTCCACGGGTTCGAATCCCGTTCTCTCCGCCATTTTAAAATCTATCAATAGGTGAATAATTGGTTTCTAATAATTTGAAAAGTTTAAAATATATTCTGATAGTTGACTATTGCCTTGATGGTTGGTTAAGTTATTTGGTTTGTTATTCACCATTATTTCATAGAAACAAAAAATCAATATGACGCACTCCATTTATTTTTTTCTTGGCTTTGCTCTTTTACTCCATTTCGTTTCTTGTACACAAGTTGGCTACGATAGAATTGGTGGAAGCCAGAATAATACAAATATTGTAGGCGACCAATCAGTTCCCGTAGAAAAACCAGAATATAAAGTAGTTTATCGTAAAAGTAATCTAGAAGCCTTATCGATTGGTCGGAATCGAATTGAAATTCAAGAATTAATGGGAGAACCAGATGGAAAAAGCTTGGATGGAGGTAATGGTTATCTTTGGGATTACCGTAGACCAGTTTTGGATGAAGCAACCGGAGAGATTTATGGATGGAGTTTAATTTCCTTTAAGTTTCTCAAAGGCCTCTGTGCTTATGTTAATATTAGGTTGGAACAACCCCCACCCGAGGTTTTACAGGAAAAGAATTCTAATAAGATATTTAACTTTTAAAAGTTTCATAAAATTAGTTCTAGGTACACTGATACATTGGGTCATTTTTCTAAGCGTAAAAGGTGAAGCTGATTTTAGGGTAAACGAATTATAGTAATACCCTTGTTCTTCCCTGCGACTTGAAAGGGTTTTCCTTTAGGATCAGAAATCTTTAAAGATTCACCAGAAGAACAAGTAATCGTTAGAGGACCACTATGATTAATTGGTACTTTTTCTCCCGCCATTAAGCTTATCCATTGTAGTTCATTACCAAATTTATCCTGAACTAAAACCCAAATTGTTCCAACCGCCTCAAGTGTGTACAAATTATCATACGATCTTGATGAGGATTGAGTTGCATTCTTCTTAAAAGATTCTCGGTAAGAATTATCACTCTTTTGGTAGTTATCACCATAGGGTGAGGGTGAAGAAGGAGGTGAGTAAGTACCTGTTTGACTTCCTTGTGGATATGGTGAGTCGGGATAGGGCGGGGGGGCCTCAGGCAACGCGTTTGGGGATCTACTCCAACAACCTAAAAGTAAGAAACAAACAAAATAAAGTCCGAATAAAGATGCAGCACAAATACAATTTTTAACTTTAATCATATGAGAAATATTATTTGGACAAGTTTCGGCAATATTTAATTCGTATCAATTGCTAACCATGGTTCAAGACTAAAATAAAATAAATTATTTTTAAAATATTGAAATCAATTTCGCTTACTTAAACCAAGTTTCAATTTTGCTGAAAATTTTATAATTTGGTGAATCAGTGGAAGGGAGTTTTGTGATGGGATAAATTAGAAATTCATTAGTTAGAAGCTTGGCCACTATGAGTTTTCCGTCGGGCGAAAAAGTGCAATCAATGAAGGGTGAGACAAATTTATCGCCGAGGGTTGATATCCATTCTCCAGTGTCGAAGCACCATAAGCGAAGGGCACCGTCAAGGGTCGTTAAAACTAGTTTTTTATCTGGCGATAATCGAAACCCTTTTTGGGATATATTAAGTTCTTTAGGAAGTCCAAGATTATTGAGATAATCAGGTAGATTCTTGGATGAGGGTTCAGTTTTGTTGGCTAAGGCAAAAAAGAAATCGGGGGAATATATAATCCCATCCTTTTCATTTTTAATACATAGGTTATTATTGATCGGGGTTTCTCGAATTGAGCAAAGTCCTTCCTTTGTCAAAATGATCATTTTTTTGCCATGGGGAGAGAATGAAAAATCGATTATGTTTTCTAAATTTAATCGAACGATTTTATAAACAAGCCCATGGGTGGTTTCAGTGAATATTAGCAAGCCCGATTCTGTGATAGAGGCAAAGGATTCAGAATTGGGTAAAAAATGACTTCTTCTAATTCCTAGGTATGGGAATGGATTTAAGCTAATTTCTTCTCCAGTTTTTGTGTCGAATAAGTTTGGTGTGGCTCCAGGTCCAGAAGTTAGAATTCTCGTTCCTGCTGAATTGTATTCAAGGAAATCAAAACTGGTATTGTGATCGCGTGCATGGACTGTCCAAATTTTATCACAGGAAGGTAACGAGTAGTAATTTAATTTTCCATCTAAGCCTGATGTGGCAAAACTTTCAGCATTGAGGCTTATGATAGTACTCGTTAATGGAAAGGCATGGTCCTTGATAGTTCTTTTTACTTGTAAAGATTTTCCGTCGAGTAAGTGGACTTCACCTTTTGAACATCCCACGATAATCCATTGATCATCAGATGTCGCGTCGATACATGTGATCGAGGAATTAAAATCTGCAATCTTTTTGATTGGTCGACCAGAGAAATCAGTAATTCCTAATTGTCCATCACTTGAACCAGTGATTAATTCGTCCCCAAATGAACGAGTAATTGCCTTGGGTGCAGTCAGACTACTTGGGCTTCCCATCAAAAAAGTTTTTGGGAGAACGGGTAAAAGTGTCAAAGAAAACTTTTCGAAATTGAAAATATTATTGGAGAATTCTTTGTTTGTGAAATTATGCTCAGAATCAAGGATAGGGCCAAGGGCGACACGGAATCCACGGTCCCCTTCAACGGTTAATGGTGAATTGGCCCCTCGGTAGGCAGAGCGGCAGCGGTCAAATTTAACATCATAACAGCCACCTTTTAATACTTTCCATTCCCCCGTTTTAGAGTAAGGATTAATAACCCCACAAATACGCTGTTCAAGGATTCGGGATTTGTCACTAGGTGCCGAATCCATACACCATTCCCAAACATTTCCATGCATATCATAAAGTCCAAGGGCATTAGGAAGCTTTTGTTTTACTGGATGTAGTTTATTGTTGGAGTTCGCTTCAAACCAACCGTATTTACTGAGGTGGGAAATACAGAGATTTTCATTTTGATTAATAACACCAATTTCACTGTTGGAAAATGGCCCTGTTGAATCTGCTTGGCAGGCTCGTTCCCATTCGGCTTCGGTGGGCAATCTCCAAGTATACCCAGGGGGTGGCTTTTCTTTTTTGTTTAGAATTTCACAAAAGCTTTGGGCTTCAACCCATGAGCATACAATGGGCAATGTACCATTTTTTTCGGGACTATGATTTTGGGAAGTAACCGCTTCATACTGTTCTTGAGTAATCTCAGTTTCACCGAGCCAATATGGTTGAGTCAGAGTAACCGCAAATTGTTCTTCGTTTAATAATCGCCCTAATTCCGAGGGGAATTTTAATGAATCGGTAAAAGAACCTGAGGCTAATTTTGCATGACCACTCCATAATGCATATTCACCTTCTTTGCAGGTTGAAAGAACCGTATCCTCATTCCCCGCAAACGAGGAGGAGAAAAGTTTTTTCTCAGGGTGCGGCGTAAAGCTTAGAACTTCATCTGATTGCATGCTCTGAGCAAGAAACGAGAGTCTTGACCAATACCATGAACGAAGGGCAGGTTCTTCATTCTCGAGAATGGAAAGGGCTAGTTCCGGCTTTTGGTTATCCAGTGCTTTTTTTGCATCTCTTAAGTTTTTAAAGTAATTTCTCAGTCGAAGTAAGTGTTGGTTACACTTCATTTTTTTAATGATGTTAAGTGAAAGGGAGAATTTTCCAAAATTCGGATGGACGGCTATTAGCTTTTCATCTGTGATTGATTGGAGTTTACAACTTAACTGTCCTAAAGATTGAGTAAGTAAAATTTGTTCAGTTGGCTTGAAGGGTAGGGGTGAATTCTTATTTTGGTCAAAATGAATACTTTTGATTCGGTCTTTCGGGATCGTGAAATCTCCTCTTTTTGTCTTGATTGAAAATGAGTTATTTTTTCCTGAAATTGAATTAAGAATGGTCGAGTCACCATTGCTCAGTACAATATATTCAGTGCCTTGCGGTGGAATGTTCTGCATTTCCTCGGATGGAAAAAAGGAACTGTTCCATCCTGATATATTAAGTTCTTTTAGGCGAATGAAGGAGTTTCCTCCTTGATTAATAAAAAGAATACCATTTCCATCTGGGTAGAAATCTTCGCTTGCATCTTTCCAATGTGCGACTTTTTGATCATTGATGAAAATAATAAATTCTTTTTTATCACGATGAGCCATTATAGAGATACGGGCTTTTTTATTTTCTATTATTTCTTTTACCATTAACGAACCCAAAGTTTCTCTAATAATTCGGCCTTTTTTTCTTTTGTTTACTTGAAGATTGATACGATTATTTGAAAAAGAAAGATGGTAGCCGACATTTCCATAACTTGATCCGTCTGAGTCAGAGAAAATTCTGATAGCCAGATAAAAAGAACGTTCCCATTCTGCCTCAAATTCAATTTCTATAACATCTTTTTTGGGCAGAGTTGTTCCAGTACTCCCTGAGAATACGGAAACAAAATCTCCATCCTCGTTTGCCCAGGATTTACTGTTACTATTTTTCCAGTTTTCTAAACCCATTGAAGGGTCGTAAAGAGTTTCGTGGGTAGGGGGTAGGAATTCTAATTTTTTAATTGTATTAACCGGGGCCTTAATTTGGTTAGTAAAACCAGTCTCAACCCAAAGGCTATCCTCGGAGAG
The DNA here is from genome assembly GCA_963924995.1 of uncultured Opitutales bacterium. Taxonomy (GTDB): domain Bacteria; phylum Verrucomicrobiota; class Verrucomicrobiia; order Opitutales; family Seribacteraceae; genus Seribacter. Next base: position 10,974 of record CAWUUU010000277.1, on the reverse strand, counting down.
CTTGACAAAATCACACCTCAGTTTATCTCCATTTTTAAAGTATAACCGGAGTCTTTTTAGTTGATCGTTAACTTTTTCTGAAGAACGATTTAATCGATTGAATAGTATTCTAGAGACAGATTTATAATTAAAACTAATCTCGCCTTTGACTGATTTATTTTGCCAAAATAAATTTTTATTTTCATCAAGGCCAAGGAGGTTTCCTGTAAGTTCTGAATTATCAAATAAACGAATTTTCTCTTTCCCTGTATTGAGACTTATAGATTCAGTAGATTGTTTCGTATCTGATTTTGAAATTAATTTTTTTGGCGAAATTGTGTCGGTCGAGAAGGCTTGGGCACTACCGATTAGAAAATAAAAAAAACAAAATAGAACTGTGTTCGCGTTCATCTTTCGTAAATGGGTAGATACCTGTAATTTAATGCAAGAGAGAGAAGAGCGGATGAAGTTGAAAAAGTAGTGCCATAATTCCCATTCCAACCACCTTCTTGTATCTGAGTGGATTGTAGCTTTTTGAAATTTTGAAAATTCCAAGAATTCCACAAACTTGAACTGGAGCGAAAAATTGCCTGAGAAGTATAATATAAACTATAAAATTTATGCCCTTGATCTCCGAAGGTTGCATTTTCAGAAAGGTACTCAACCGATTTTTGGTACTCTACAGAATCCTTTTTATTCGCGAGGGAAAGGATAAGGCATCCGATTGAGGTGCGGGGTAGATTTGCTCCCGTGCTTCCAGTATAGCCGAAACCACCTTTACTATCCTGGCAAGATAGAACAAAAGTGATTCCTTTTTCGATCGCTTCTTTAGGTACATGAATCCCCGCGTTACGTGCGGCAAAAAGGGCAACCATTTGAGCACCAGAAACGGTGGTATCTGCATCTTTACTTTCAGGACTATATCTCCATCCACCTTTGGGGTTATTTTTTTGAGAAGTTAATATTAAATTAGTCGCCTTGTTGAGTGCGGGTCCGATTCTTTGTTCATTATATAATCCATAAATTTCAGCTAAAGCTAATGTTGCAAAGCCATGGTTATACATCGATGTACCAATATAACCGGTTTTTTCATCTTGCATTTTTAATAGATAATCAAGGGCATGCTGAATGTTTTTTCGATAAGTTCCAAATTCGGGGTCATCTCCACGAGCTAAAAAGGCAAGGATCGACATACCTACAACCCCAGGTTCAGAACCATAGGATGAATCATCCCAAAAACCTTTTTCATTCTGTGTGCTGGCAAGGAAACTTAGGCCTTTTTTATAAGTTTTTTCAATCTCTTGAACTAAGAGATTATTTGATTCTTCGTATAGTTTCTGTCCAAACAAATTAAAAGACACGAATATAAAAGGAACCCAGAATATGGAGTTTGAAAAATAAATCTTCACTATTACTCGATTGTTTGAAAATAATTTTCCATAATATCTTTAAATTCAGCCGGGACGGAATGAGAAGAACCACTAGAATTCTTATTTTTTAGACCTGATCGACTATTTTTAAAAACCTGACCTTTGGGAGAGTTGTTCTCTTTCTCGGTATCGCCCCCTTTGTTGGAACCTCCTCCCGATGAACCTGGCATCATTTTCCCTGGTTTTTTACCATCCTCCTGTTTCATTTGAAGGAGTAGGAATTCCATACTACTCATTTCATCTCCGATTTCATTTTCTTGAGATTGATTCGATTTTGGCGAGGATTCTATAATAAGATTAATGAGATCACTGACTAAATTACGTGCTTCCTTTTGGGCATTCAATGTATTGATACCATACCCGCTATTACTAAGATTGACTGCAGAGGTTGACATGGCCATATGTGCATCATCAAAGATTGGATTAAATGCTTCTTCCGCCGTATCAATTTGAGCATCGGTTAAATCTATCATTAGTTTCTCTTGTTCAAGTTGTAACTTTACAGTCCAATTTTCTCTTCTTGCTTGAAAATTTCCATTTTGAAGAACTGTTGTTTTGGCTATTATATTTCTTTCTGAATCTCTAATTTTGAGGAGAGAGAGAATAATTTTTGTAAAGTCCTTAGTCTCTGAATTTTTGACTCCTTGTCCCTCTCCACCCGCACCGGTTGGATCTGATTTTTCGAGTATATCGGCCCATCGCCCAAATTTTTCCGAGAGGACATCTAATTGGTCGAGGGCAACGAAGGAAATATTTTGTTGGATTTTATTAGAAATGAAAAGAATTTTTTCTTCAGGTTTTGCGGATTCCATTAGTTGACTTACTTTCCCATATTCAAGTTTTCCTGTTCTTTCATGATAACGGCTAATTTCCCCTTTTACCTCGCCTGTCTCGATGTGGGTTTTTCTTTGTTCTTCTTCAAGTGCGAATCGTTGTTTGAAGATATCAGAATTTAATTGAAGTACGGGCTGCCCAATTGAAAGAGGAAGTATTTTAATTAATTCCTTACTGGTTTTGCGTTGATTTTTTTCAATTTTACGCAGTCTTTGAGCTAGGGTCTGGGCTTCAAGTCGATCTAATTGCTTTGAACCCTCGGAAAGGATTTGGGTTAGTTGATCGAGGGCCTCTTGCTCGGACTTTTTGGCTTCTTGAAGGTTACGAGATGAGTCGAATGATTTTTGAGTTATTGCTTGGTCAATTTGCTTACTTGCCTTGGACATTGGGTTTAATGCAACTGATTCCATCTTTTTAAATATTTGAGCAAACTTTTCTAATGTTTCTGTTTTAAAAATAGGGTTACGAATTGCATCATCGAGTATGTTCATACCCTCCATCGACGCATTTTTTAAATTCTGAGCATTTTCTCTTTGAAGATCAGCTAGGCGATTGAGTTTTTTTTCATCTTGAGCTGTTATGTCTTTATTTTGCAATCCAAAATCTTGTTCGAGGAGAGTAGTTTCCAAAAGAATATTTTCTTGATCACGAGTAATTTCAGAAGTTCTTGCGATAATAGATTCAATTTCATCTCTTAATTGTTCTGCATGTTTTTCTATACCGATAATCTGAAATTGTATTTTTCTAGAAATGCTGGGTTCTCGATTCGGCATTCTGTCCCATGCCTGTCCGTAAATCTCAATTTTATCATTATCTTCTAGATCAAAAAAGTCTGGATCAAACGGAAGAGTGAATTCACTTTTTAGATTTTGTTCTTTTTCGTATTGATCGAAAAGAATCAGTGGTGGTCTCTCTTTTTCCTGTCCTACTATGACCATGCATAATTGGAATCGAGCGATTCCATAATCATCGCTTGCAGAAACGCGAATAGGGATGGTTTCGTGAAGTAGGATAGTTGCTTCCGATGGGTTTTCAGGAAGTCCGACCTTAGGTGCTTGGTCAAGGAGTGGAATTAGCTGAATCTGTCTGGGTTGGATGGGAGAGAGGTTAAATGAATCGGAAAAGTGAAGATTGAGGTTCTGTTCTTTAGAAAGGGGAGGGACTTGTATAGAAAAAGATTTATCTTGAATGGTGTTTTCTAATGTTTGATTTGATTGTCGAGTATCTAGAGAAGAAATTGATCTCGTGGTTGTTCCTTCTATTTGGAGAGATGTTCCAAAAGGGAAATTAAATGAATGACCCAGTAAATTGAGTTTACTGGGCGGGAGTTCAAGGTAGGCCGGATAAAAAATCGAGGCGTGCAGTTGATTGATTTCTGGTCGGTCTACAGGTTTAAGTGTCAGTTCTTTTCTATAGTCTCCTGCCTTGAGTCTTACGATTCGGATACTATTTAAACTTGGGATGCTGAATTCGTAGAAACTCTGATTCCTCTCTGCTTGAATAGACAGATTTTCTTCGTCAAGAATAGTGGCAATATTTGGGTTTGATTTTGAAACTTTGCTTAGTTGAATTTTAATTCGTGAATCCTCGTTGCGTGGAAGTATCCATGTTTCAGGGATTGGGTTAAATTTTGTTAAGGTTGCTCGTGGTATATCCTTCCAAGGTTTGATCCATCTTTGAAAGGAGTTGTAAGCTAATTCAGGGAAATTAAATGCTCCACCGCAAACGATCAAAACTGTAATACCTAGAGTAAGAAAAAGTCGGTAAATCCTTTTCCGATTGAATGTTTCTATGAGTGGAAGTTTAGAAATCTCAGTTTCTACCCGTTCTTGAGCAGCGAAGAAGAGGGCTTTTGAGTATTGGCCTTCTTCTTTTTTAAGTGCTTCGTTTAGCTCTATAATGCCGAGGAGTCGATCGCCCGGGCCCCCGAATCGATCTTTTATTCTCCGTGCAAGCCATGCGTGCGAGCGGGGTAAAATATAAGCCTCTAAGATAAGTTGATAGCAAAAAAAGAAAATTAGGAAAAGCGATGAGATTGAAAGTAATATACGAAACCATTGAGGGGTATCGATAAATCGATCTAAGCTAAATATAAACGCCCACGAACTTAGGCAGAGAAGAGCGATTGCACCAAGATATTTAAGGAGGGATAATTTTCTTACCATTCCATGGAGAATATCCAATGAATGAAGAAGAGTTTGGGGTAAAATTTGTTTTTCTTTTTTCAAATTAAGATTCAATTTAAATCATTCCTAAGAGCTTTCTTCCCGTCCAGTAAATTGCGAGCAGAGAAAAGAGAAAAAAGCCCCAAGATTGATTTGTTCGGAGTCTGTTAATGATAAGCATAGGTTCTGGGTTAGGCAGAAGGGCAAGTTGGTTAATTACGCTTTCCCAATTTTTAAAATCAGAAAATTGACCACCTGTTAATTGGCTCAAGTTAACCAATTGGTTTCCACTGGTTGGCTTACCTGTTTTTTCTTTAAGATTTTTTTCAATTGTTAAATTCAAAGTAAGTCCCCTTTTGAAAGGAGCAGTTTCGACTGAAATACTCATGTCCCCAGCTGTTTGGGTTTTAATTTCTGAAAGATAAACTCCAGGACTTTCTGGAGTTGGTTGGAAATTGATCTTTTCATTTAACCCGTTTGCATGGCGAACAGAGGCAGAAACTTCACCATTTTCCAAAGGAAAGCCCGCTTTATCTAACACGATACAACGAAGGGATATTTTATCCCCCGCTTTTGGTCTTTCTGGATTAGAAATTAACCGGATACCATCTTCTTTTGCCAGATATCTTCCATGTGCCATCCATCTAACCACCTGACTCCAAAATCGATAATGATATTTATCTTCAACTCCTCTTCGCCAACGCCAAGCTGAATCGCTTCCTAAAAAAAGTGTTTTACCCGCCCCAGTGTAGCGGATCACTAAAGTGGGCATTCTCCCCCAATCATTTTTGAAATTGGAATGAACTGCCAACACTTCTGACCCGGGTCTGCTCTTTTTTACAACGGCAGACCAATGGAAACCAGGGAGTCTTTTCCAAAACTCGCGATCGGGTTCTCCTGCCCCTCTCAGGTTGGTTAACCAATGATCTTTCCCGCGATTTGTTAGTTGTAAATTTGATGGATTAAGCATGCCAAGACCGGTCGGTTTATCTGAGTCAAAAATGACAGGTAGAAGATCTCTCAACGGTGAATCGTTTAATGATAATTGTCTTCCTCTTCTACCCGGTAAGAAGACCATACCAGAAGCTTGTTGTTGAACCAGTTTTGTAAGTTTATCACAATTTTCTTCACTAAGTTCTCCTTGTCCAATCCCAATATCGCCAATAAATATAACATCATAGGGTGCGAGTTGATCAAAATCTTTTGGGAAAGCATTAAGGTAGTTTTCGCCAGAACCGTTTGGCAAAGTGGGGTGAAAAAGGAGGCATTTTAAATCAACTCCTGGGTCGCGTTCTAGGGCATTTCTTAAAAAGCGATATTCCCATCTTGGTAAAGAATCAATGACTAAAACTTTAATCACCCTATTTTCTACCCGAGTTTTAAAGGTCTTCTCGTTATTAGCAGATCGGGTTTCCCCTTCAATGGTAGGAATTAATACTTTGAGCGTGTAGTTTCCATCTTGGGGAGGTAACCAAGCAAGATTACCACTGAGTTCGCTTGATGGAGCAAGAGTAAGGGGTTTTGTAAGTACAGGTTGGTCATTTACATAGAGAGAAATATTGGCCTGTTTCTTCTTTTCAAAGTAGTTTTTTACACGAAATGGAATAGTTATTTTTTCTTCGTTGAGTACAAAAGTAGGTGCAAACGCATCTTCAAGGGAGAGGTCGGGTAATGCTTTTTTATTACCGACTTGCACACTATAAACTGGTGTTCTTAAGCCCCTAAGTTTAGCAGCGAGGGAAAGAAGCGACTTACCGGTGTTGGAATCTCCATCGGAAAAGAGTAGGATAGCTTTTACCTGAGTGTGTTCCTGTAAAGTTTCTTCTAGTGCAGAACCAATGTCAGTCGAGTCCTTGCCCAATTTCGATGAGAATGGTTTGATTGAAATGGTTGCATTCCGTTCCATTTGAGAAACCCATTCTTGGGACAGTATATTTCGAGTCCAATCTAGCCTACTTATTGTGGTTCCATTATTATCGAGAATATCTCGAGTATTCATGCTATTGGATTCATCGATCAAGCAGATTAGATTAGGTTTTTCCTCCTGCTTGATCTGTTTGATTTTTTCCGGATTCAGCAGGGTGATAAGGATAAGTAAAACGATCAAAGTTCTTAGAACTTCAAGTGGTAATAGGATTCGCTTTTTCCCATTTCTTTTCCATGTTCGCGAGGAAAGATATATACTTACACTTGTGACAACAAAGAAGGCGAAAATGGTCGAAAGAGAAGCTGAAAATTGCCAACCTAGAAATTCGTACATCGCCCTAGTTTTTACGTCGTAACTTAGTGGGCAAACCAAGCAAGGTTTCACCCAAAAGAAAGAGGAGGGTGAGAAATAGGAATGTAGTCCATATTTCAGATCGCTTGAGCGAAAATGTATCTTTGGTCTTCAATTGTTGAATCGGAGAAGAATTCGGAAGCATTAAATTCAGTTCTGGAAAGGATAAGGTTTCGTCTTCATTTTCTAAGATAGGGCGATTGATTGAAGTGAGTTGCCCATTAATTTGATAAACCCCAGCGTTGATGGAAGGGCTTTTTTGGGCAGGAAGATCGACGGAGGTGTATTCGAAAATTTGCTTGGATTCCTCCGATCCACAAATCATATCATTTGATTCAGTAGAAATCGGAGAAGACTCTTCGATAATTCTTTGAATAATGGGTACGAGAATAAAACCATCCTTGAGAGATGACCATGAATCTAATGGCAAAGTAGAAAAGGCATAAATCAGTCCATTTCCATAAGTGAATTTTGATAGAAATGCTTTACCATCCTGATAATAAGCCAATGGCTCCCCTTGATTAGGAATTCTTCTTTTTTGAATGGACAAATACTCAAGCGGTAACTCGGATCCGTCCACAAAATTAGCAAGCACACTATTTTCCTTAGCCCAATCTCTAACTGAAAAACTATCTTCTTCAATTTTACTCTCTAATTTTTGCCAATTTAAAAAGGAAAACTCAATTGAGTTTTCTTCTTCGGATGGGAAGGCTATCAATGTGCCACCATTTTTAATAAACTTTTCAAACATTACGTTTTCCTTTAAGGACAGAACGCCCTGTTGGATAAGTATCTTCTTTCTTCTTAGTTCACTCTCTTGTAAATTTTGTAGGGAGATTAAACCTGCTTGTTCGCCTTCTTTGTTTTGTGCCGCTGACCGTAGGATTATTCCGATATTCGGATTGCTTGATCGAACCCCAACAGTAGCAATAGATTTAGTGTTATAGGTAAAGAAGCATTGGTTGTCAGAATTGCAAAAATCATTACCTAGTTGAATAGAACCCCATCCTTGCTCTATTTCTTGCTCAAAAGTGAGCTCAGGGTTCCACCTTGTGAGATTGCTGTTTATTTTGAGTGAATGGGATTGTGATTTTCCATTAATTTGAGTCTCAATATTAACCATGCTTGATGGTTTTTTAGAGTTTTTTCGATTAAGGATGATGCTTGGTTTCAGGTTTTCTTTATTCTTTTGAATATTGTCAATTCGAACAGAAAGATTGTATGGAGGGGGCGATTGAAATGGAACTATTTTGAGAGTCCATAAATGGTTCTTTTCTGTTAGGATTTGATCAATCTTAATGAATTGGTCTGCACTTTCTTTTTTAACCCAGTTACTTTTTTGCATGTCTGATGCAATCAGAATTTCTGCAGAACCAATCTGACTTTCTTTCATCCACCTTAATGTTTTTAAAATCATTTTGGGTAAGGATGCGGCTGTATCCGTAGAGCAAATAAAATGCTCATAGCTTTTATCTTTGAGCGAATCACTTCCATGAATAAAAAAAGGTTCCTCATATACAGATTCGACTAGAACAATTTTACTTTCCGGCCAAGGTTCGATAAATCTTTGAAAAATCTCTATTGCATGTTGCCTCTTTGATTTTGAGGTTAATTCTACGACTGACTCCATACTCGCGGATCGATCAAGAATAAAGACAAGTACTTCTGGTGATCGAGAAGAGAGGGAAAGAAAGAAATCGCCTCCAGAGATTGGTCGAGCAATCATTAAAGTAAGACATCCAAGTGCGAGTATGCGAAAGAGAAGGGTGAGCCATCTTTTAATTTTGGACATTCGAGAAGAACTTTTTCTGGCTTGAAATAAGAATCGAGTTGCGGCCCATGGTTGAGATCGATGTCGTAGCAAATTAAGCAAATGAATAATCAGTGGCGTTAGAGCAAGAATGAGCCCGGCAAGGGCAAGGGGTTGAAGAAAACTCATTAAATTCCTCCTCCCCGGCGACTCTTTTTTAGCCCATCTAATGTTTCTCTGATCGATTGGCTTGTTTGTACCTGGAAATATGAGGCTTCACATCCAAGGCAGTGTTCTTGAATCGATTTAATGTGTTCTTCAAGGCTCGATAAGTATTCTTCTCGAATCAATGTGGGTTCGGTAATAATTGAACCCTGTCCTTCCAGGTCAATAAAACGAGTGGGCCGATCAAAAGAAAATTCAAGTTCCTGTTGATCCAATAAATGAAAAAGAATGACATCATGTTTTCGATCTCGAAGGTGAGTAATCGCATCGTTAATAAGAGGCACATCCTCAAAAAAGTCTGATATTATTACAACTAATCCCCGCATTCTTGAACTCTCTGCAATTTCATGTAGGGATTGGGACAGAGTGGTTTCCCCTTTTGCTTGGAGGGGACCCAAAACTTCAAGAATTTCTTGAACTTGTGCAGGATTTCGTTTGGGAGGGAGAGTAACAGGTTTTTTCTTTTTGAGGGTATGTAATCCAACCGCATCACCTTGGCATAGATAGAGGTAGGCTAATGTCGCACCCAGTTTTTTAGCGTATTCCAGTTTGTTGAGCGGAGTGCCAAAACTCATAGAAGCACTACAATCAATTGCTAGATGGCAACGAAGATTAGTTTCTGCTTCAAATTCTTTTAAGTAATAACGATCTGATCGTGCAAATACCCGCCAATCCATTCTTTTGGGATCTTCGCCAGGGGTGTATTCCCGATATTCTGCAAATTCTACGCTTGATCCTTTGTGTGGACTTCGATGATGCCCTGATACATTTCCTTCCATTGGAAAAGGGCTAAGCAAGTAATCCCCCGAAATTTGAGAAAGTGCATCCTGATCAAGGTAAGAGAAATATGAATTTTGCCTTCTCGGCATAATTTTATCTTTTCTCTTTTTGTGCTTCGGAGATTAATCTGCTTACTACTTCCGCACTGGTCACACCTTCGGAGCGAGCATGAAAATTAGTAAGAATCCTATGAAAAAGAACTGGTTCTGCGATCTTTTCTACATCTTCCATCGTGACCATAAAGTTACCCATAAGAACTGCCCTTGCTTTTGCTCCTCTAATTAAGTACTGCACTGCCCGAGGACCAGCACCCCATTGGACCCATTTTTGCAACCAAGCTGGAGAATCTTCGGAGTTGGGTCGAGTCCGACGTACTAAGTCTACAGCCAGTTCATGGACATGATTGGGAACGGGAACTTTCTCAACAAGTTCTTGCAGTTCCTTGAGTTTCTTTCCAGAAATCACTTTTTTTAATTTTGGAATTTTTCCGATGGTGGTTTGCTTAGCAATCTCGATTTCTTCATCGCGACTTGGGTAATCCATTTTTATTAGAAACATAAACCGATCAAGCTGGGCTTCAGGTAGTGGGTAAGTGCCTTCCTGTTCAATTGGATTTTGAGTGGCGAGTACGAAGAAAGGTTCTTGAAGTAAATGATTTTTACCGGCAACGGTTACTCTTTTTTCCTGCATCGCCTCTAGGAGGGCAGACTGTGTTTTTGGAGGAGTTCGATTAATTTCATCGGCGAGGATTACATTTGCAAAAATGGGACCTTTGATAAAAACGAATTCGCGACCCACATCCCCTTTTTTATTTTGAAGAATTTCTGTCCCCGTGACATCGGAGGGCATTAAGTCCGGAGTAAATTGAATACGACCAAAAGATAGTGAGGTGGTTTGAGCAATGGAATTGACAAGAAGAGTTTTAGCTAGTCCAGGTACTCCCATAAGCAAGGCATGCCCTTTAGACAGTAAACAGAGAAAAATTCTTTCAATTGCTTCGTCCTGCCCTATGATAATCCGACTCAGTTCATTTTTGATGCTTACAAAAGTTTCTTGAAGTTCACTGATTGATTGAACATCGTCATTGGAAAGAGATTCAGGATCAGTTTTTAATGGTGATTGTCTTGCCATAGAAAGAAACTTATTGGAAAAAGATGGGATTGATCAATTGGAATGGTAGCCAATGCGAATAATTGAATAGAAATGATTAGAGTTCAAAGGAAATACAAGTTAATTAAAGCATCCTCCGCAAAAGAGTTAGGGGAGATAGTGAACGACTGCATACAAAAAGAGTATAAAGACACCGAGGGATTTCTTTTTAGGACTTCAGCCCGCTGGCAGTGCTTAGGGGGCCCAGTTAGAGAGCAAGAATTATGGTATCAAGCAGTTGTTTTTATCCAAGAGGAAGAAGAATAGGCTTTAAAGTTTTAACGATTCTTTAATTACATAATATGTAACAAAGTCGTTTCTTTCAGTAGTTTATCTTATTCAGGAATTTTTATGAAAGTTTTAAATAAGATAATCTAGCTAATT
>CAWUUU010000276.1:0-15780 GCA_963924995.1 uncultured Opitutales bacterium | reverse complement strand
TTCTCCTTAGGAGCCACTTATCGTTGGTAGAAGGCATTTTGTCTCATTATGCTTCTCGATAATGAGAACGGGTTCGCATCGGCAACTAATTATTATTTTATAGGTTCATGATCTACTTGGCCCTTGTTTCTCTTTTGTGGGCATTTTCTTTCGGTCTGATCGGGAGTGCCCTGACAGGAGTAGATCCATTTTTCGTCGCTACGGTTCGGCTTGGTTGTGCCACCCTACTCTTCCTCCCATGGCTTAGAATTAAGGTTATTGGTAAGTACGATTGCCTACGGCTTACCAGTCTGGGTGCCATTCAATTTGGAGTCATGTACGTCTGCTACATGAAAGCATTTCAATATGTCCCTTCTCACCTAGTTGCCCTCTTCTCCGTCCTTACTCCTGTCTATGTCGTGCTCATTAATGATGCACGACAAAACCAGTTTTCCCGCCGCTATTTATTCGCGGCTCTATTATCTGTGGCAGGTGCGGCAACTATTAAAGCTCAGGGTATGCCCACAGGCGACTTTTGGATGGGCTTTGGACTGATGCAAATTGCAGGGATCTCGTTTGCCTATGGACAGGTCGCTTATCGAGATTGGAAACGTCAACATATTGAGATCAAGGATCGGGACGGTTTTTCTCTTCTCACATTTGGAGGAATGATCCTTGCGGGAATATTCAGTTGTATATGGACTGATTGGAACACTCTTGAAATCACTCCATCCCAATGGAAATCGATTCTCTATTTGGGTTTTGTTGCATCTGGGCTTGGCTTCTTTCTTTGGAATAAAGGAGCCTCGAAAAGTAGCCCCGGTACACTCGCTGCGTTTAATAATGCAGTGGTACCTCTTGCAGTGCTTTGCTCGTTATTTATTTTTGGTGAGATTGAGAATACTGGTAACGAATCGCTGATTCGCTTAGCAATTGGCTCAGCACTAATTATCAGTGCAGTAATGAGTGCCCGTAAAAAGACTGCATAAAGCAAATCAAGGACGAGCTATACTTGTTATAAGTATGTATTAAGGGAAAACCCGATGGGATATTCTTCGCATAATTTCTCGGAAGACACGTATTAACTACTTCAACGACTTAAATAATCTCGAATTGGAGAAACTCGGCTACAAGTTGATAGAAATAAAATAATTTCGATTTAATTCTGAGCTTACTTTGCTTCTGATATTGCCAGTTAAGTCTAATTGTTTATTGAGGCTTCAATTTATTCCATAATTACAGCTTATATTCTGATAATAGCACTTCACATGAAGCATTAAAAATGACTATACTACGCGGCTTGAATAATCCGCTTCATATACTCGAAAACATCTATGGTTATGACCAATTTCGTGGGCAACAAGCCGATATCATTAAGCATGTTGTAGATGGCGGAAGTGCCTTTGTGCTTATGCCCACTGGTAGCGGGAAATCCCTGTGCTATCAGATCCCTGCCCTTTGCCGTGATGGTGTGGGCGTAATTATTTCCCCATTGATCGCCTTGATGCAGGATCAACTTACAGCTCTTGAGCAACTCGGTATTTCTGCAGGTGCGATTAATTCGGCCATGTCTTACGATCAAGTCTTTAAAGTTAAGCAGAAGCTTAAGAATAACGAGTTAGATTTGCTCTATGTGGCCCCAGAACGCTTAGTAATGAAGGAGTTTCTGGAGATGCTGGACAATACCAATATCGCCCTCTTCGCGATTGACGAAGCTCATTGTGTATCACAATGGGGACACGATTTCCGCCCCGATTACACTGCCCTTTCACTACTCGCTAAACGTTATGAGAAAATACCGCGTATCGCCCTTACCGCTACTGCTGATAAGCCAACCCGCAAAGACATTGTTGAGAGACTCGCACTTGAAGGGGGTAAAACATTTATCGATGGTTTTGACAGACCAAATATACATTACGCAATCCTGGAGCGTAATAATCCAAAAAAACAGGTTCTAGATTTTATCAAAAATAATCATCCTGAAGATAGTGGGATCATTTATTGTATCTCACGAAAGAAAGTCGAGGATGTCGCCGCATGGCTTCAAGGAAAAGGCATTAACGCCTTACCCTATCATGCCGGACTGACACCAAAAATACGTAGCCAGAATCAGGATCGTTTTCTACGTGAAGATAATATCATTATAGTTGCCACCATCGCCTTTGGCATGGGGATCGATAAACCTGATGTGCGCTATGTGGTGCATATGAACATACCTAAATCAATCGAGGCCTACTACCAAGAAACCGGGCGGGCGGGGCGTGATGGCTTACCTTCAAATGCGTATATGATTTACGGTATGGACGATGCGGCCATGCAACGCAACTGGATTGAAAATTCAGAAGCGCCCGAAGTTCAAAAGCGTATCGAACATCAAAAAATAAACGCCCTACTCGGCTTATGCGAGGCCGCAATTTGCCGACGTCAAATCTTATTAGAATATTTTGCTGATAGCTGTGAGCCTTGCGGTAATTGTGATACTTGTGATACACACCCAGAAACTTTCGACGGCACAATCGCCGCACAAATGGGTCTTTCCGCGGTGTTCAGAACTGGGCAAAGATTTGGGATGGTCTATGTGATTGATGTGTTGATGGGCAAAGATGATGAACGGATTGCCCGATTTGGTCATGATAAACAAAGCACCTTCGCGATCGGAAAAGAATTTAGTAAAATTGAATGGCAGAACATCTTCCGCCAATTAGTTTCACAAAACCTCCTCATGGTGGATGTGAACGAACATAACGGAATTAAAATAACTGAAAAAGGATTCCAGTTTTTAAAAGAGAAAGCCACAATCAGTTTTCGCAAACTTACCGAGAAGCAAAAAGTCAAGAGGGAGAAGAAAGTTAAAAAAGTCGCAATCGCACTGGATAATGATCTCGATCAAACTTTATACGAAGACCTAAGGGTAACCCGGCAACAACTCGCCAAAAAAAGAAGAGTGCCCGCTTATGTTATCTTCAACGATAAAACTCTGGCTGAACTCGCCCAAGTCAAGCCTCAGAGTTTGGATGAGATGCTAGACATTAGTGGTATCGGAGCCGCTAAGCTCAAAAAATTTGGACAAGCATTACTCGATGTCATTATCGAGGCGTAAGTAAATTTCATACTTCACCATATACTAACTTCAAAAGTTGACTTTCGGATCCTATTTAACGGCCACCTCGAGTTATATAAAAGGAATATAAAGCGAAATGAAGGAATATGCTATGAGGTCAAATACAGATAAACAACTCCCAGTGCTAATTGAATAATAGCGTAGGGAACGGCCATCTTGACAAATGCAGCAAAGGATAATTTCAGGCCGTACTTATGAATAATTGTAACCGAGACCAGGGTGGATGCTGATCCAATTGGAGTAATATTACCACCCAAGTTCGAGCCAAAAATAACTGCCCACCAATAAGGGCTGTCCGAATTACCCGCAATCTCGGGTATTCCTCCGAGAATTTTGGCCAACATGGCAGCGAGGGGAATATTATCTGTGACCGAACTGGCGACGGCAGCGGCTACAAGCAGAGCAGCGGGGCCAATTGAATCCCCGAGTTCGAGAATCGGTTTAAGCCAGTCTCCGATCAGGTTAAGCACGAGTGCATGTTCCATTACATTAATCACCGCAAATAAACAGACGAAGAAAAAGAGCAGATCCCAATCAATAACCTTGTAAAATCGATCCGCCACGGATTTGTATCTCAAGAGCATAATTCCTGCAAAAGACAAAGCCACAAAGCCAAGACCTAATTCGCTAAGCACCGGTAATTGTGAAGTCATCGCCACGGTGCCAATAAAGACAAAGGTCATAATCGCCCCAAATCGGAAAAAACCTGGTGATTCAATTCCTTCGTTTTCATCAAAGCCAGAAACCATAATCTTGGCAGATGCCCGTTCTTCCTTGGTCTTGAGCGAAGTAATTTTGAAGAGTTTTGCCCCCATCCAAAGAGTAATAATGGTCGCCAATACGACGTAGGGAGCCGCTTTGATAAAAAAATCAACAAATTCAATTCCCGCGGTTTTTCCCACAATGATATTGGGAACAGAGGAGATGAGGGTAAGCAAGCCTCCAATGTTGGTCAGTAATCCCTCGATCAGTAGAAAGCCGAGTAATTTCTCCGATTGATTAAGTTTTTTGAGAGAGACTCCAGTCAATGAACCCACGATGATCATCGCGGTCACATTATTAAGAACCGCAGAAAAAACCACGGTCATCACTCCGTATAGGATGAGCAAACGAAGAGGATCGCCGGAAGAGAGCTTGGTTAATTTAACCGCAACCCAGGTAAATAGACCGGACTTACTCGTTACATCAACAAAGAGCGAGGATCCAAGTATAATCGCAATCACCTCCCAATCCACTCCTGGGATATAAACGGGAAGAGATATTTTATGCCCTCCGATGACAAGATTTCCAACATCCCCAAAGGGAAGCAGATGAAACCAGGCCCCAAGAAATAGAGCGATAATTGAGAATAGGCCTACAATCAAAGATTTCTTCGCGTGAATCTTTTCCTCGAAAGCGAGGCATAAGATCATACAGACAAGTAAGCCGAAAAATAGATAAGTCACCCCGTTACTGACGGAATGTTCAGAAGAGGAAGCCACAATCAAAGGTAATGTGTTCACAGTAAAAGAATAGGGATCGATCGAAGTTCAACTGCTAAAGGATGCGCCATTCCATGCATCGCCATTTGATCTTCTTCTTTCGCATGCATAACAAGTAGATCAATATGGCCTTCCTCGATCAATTGACGATAATCCTCCAATCGACGACCTACTTGTGCACGACTCTCGACTTCTATGCCCAAACCGGCTTTTTTTAATCCAATCCCCGCAGATTCACAAAAATCTTTCGCGTCCTTGAGCAAACGAGTAAGTAATAATTCTCGGGCCAAGTCAGAATCAATTTCAGGAATTTTCTCAATGGCTTCTAAATAGCGATCAAGTGTCGCTTTATCCTCCACATGGCTAAGAATGAGTTTTCCTCCCTCAGGCGTGAAAGTGGATGCGTACTTAATCAGACTCCCTTCTCCACACAAATGCCCGGATACTGCCATCACATTAGTGAGTGCTCGGGCAAGAATATCGGAAAAATCCTCACGATCTGGGTGTGGTAGAACGAGTACGGGTGTTGTCGTAACCTGAGTCAGGACATCAAGATACTCTCCCAAACTATAGGGCCAGCGCCAAGATTCGCTTCGTAGATTACGATAAGTGATCACTAAATCAGGCTTATGTTCCTCAACTTTGCCAAGCAATTCCTTGACTGCAAGGTAGTCCCCTCGATTAAGAACAACCCATTCTGTTTCACTTAAAGGTAAGGCTTTTTCAAAATATTTCTGAACAGATTTCAAAAATAAACTCGCGTCGGACTCTTCCAGGTCAGAAACGAGGAGAACTTTTTCAAGCGATGGTTTATCGTGTTCATAAGTCGACTTGGCTGCAGCCTTAAAAACACTTTCAAATTGATCAACGGTACTCATTTATAAGTTATTATTAAACAATAATATAGGAATAAATTGCAATCTAAACTTGTTCACTCGAATAGATTCACAGGAGAAATATTGATATTTTTCACATAATCCAAATGGGCAACTCCCTCTTGTGACAGAGCACCAAGATAAATAGTTCGCTCCGGTCTTGGTCTAGATTATTAATTATTAAAATAAGAATTAATCAGCAGCCGAGTAGTTTTGCTTCTTTTCGAAAGGCTTTTCCTTGAGCGGGCATCTTTTCCAGAGTTTTGAGGAGTTCATTAATCATTGATTGAATCGGAACCTCAATGGTGGGCAGAGAATGTTTAAAATAAGGTATGGAATTAATTTTATCAAATCCCAGAAGGTTGATCTCTTTCGGAATAGAAAACCCCGAATCATCTAAGACTGAGGCCATGCCCTGAGCGATCCGATCCGATGCAGTAAGAATAAAATTATATTTATGTTCGCGGATCAGGGGGAGTAAAACATGAGCCAATTTCTCACCGATGAGGAATGGGTTCTGATCGAGTTTTTCATTTTGTGGATTAGGGTAAGTATCAACCCGTTCAAGTTTTTGGGCGGATTTAAACATCTGGGTACCGGGCTTAAATAATGCCTCAATCTTATCGTCGACAAGGATTCTTGAATTCTCGGGGTTGGGCAAAGAATTAAGAAACTGAGTGTAGGCGTTTTCTTTAGCAAATCCAATCAGGTGGGTACCGCCGTTAAGTAATTCCTTTTCAAGGGATTCATCATGAATACCAAAAGGAAAGTTGTATATTATACTCGGTACCACTCGAAGGAGCTTCAAAAGAGCAGAATCTTTCAAATCGAATTCGCAAAAATTGAGGGTCATCGGACTGAGTAAGATAATCACATTTTCCACCCGTTGTCCCATTAAATCCCTTAAACCATCGGATAAACCACCTTCTGCACTGATATGCATTTCGATGGGTATATCCTGTTCGAGAAAGTGGTGATTCAATTTTTCAATCGCAGTCAGAATATGAGAATAAAGTGGACCGTGGCAAAGTACGCCAACCTTTTTACGACTATCTTTTTTGAGCGAGACTGCGGTGCGATCGGGGACAAATCCAAGTTCGTCCATCGCTTCCTTAATCCGATCGTAGGTGGCCTGAGAAATTCTTTTCTCCTTCCATTTTTCATTAATGATCGCGGAGATAACCTGTCGGGAAGTCCCCGTTTTCTTTGCCAGTTCAGAGGTGGAGTAGTATTTTGCCTTGATCATTAACTTCTCAATTATTGAAATATTAACTCAGTTTTCAAACCCCACAAAAACAAGAAAATCCTCCATCCACCGCGGCCACAGTCCCTGTGACAAAACTAGCGGCGTCGGAAATGAGATAATGAATCGTGCCATAAATCTCATCCTGTTCACCAAATCGTTTAAATGGTGTCTTGTTAATCACCTGCTGTCCACGCTCGGTAAATGTACCATCCTCCTTTAATAACAATGCCTTATTTTGATTGGAAATAAAGAAACCCGGAGCGACTGCATTTACTCGGATTCCATCTCCATATTTAAACGCCATTTCTGTCGCCATCCATCGGGTAAAATTATCAATTGCCGCCTTGGCATTAGAGTATCCTAAAACACGGGTTAAAGCCTGAGGCGAAGACATGGATGAAAAATTAATTACTGAACCGGTTCCCTGTTCTTTAAACGCCTTGGCGAAAGTAAGGGTGGGTAAAACCGTGCCTTTCAAATTTAAATCCATCACCTTTCCATAGTCGTCGATATCCAAATCAAAGATTTCTTTATCGGGACCAATAGTGGCTCCGGGCATATTCCCCCCCGCGCCGTTAATCAGTACATCCACACGGCCAAATTGATTCATTACCTTCTCGAAACCAGCATTCAAACCATCCTGGTCCAAAACATCGGTGGTTACACCGAGACAATGATCAGAGATCGCCTTGGCTTCCTCAATCGTACGGTCGACTTTTTCTTGATTACGACCCACATAAACCACTTTTGCACCCTGGCCTTGTAAATATTGAGCCGTGCCACCGGCAAGAATCCCGGTTGCTCCGGTGACCACGATCACTTTTCCTGTTACATCAAATAAATTTTTCATAAGAGTTAAAAATTGACTATCGAACGACTCGGGCACCACCCCCACTCATTACTTTCTCCACATCCGCAACGGTAACCATGGATGTATCCCCGGGAGTGGTCATGGCCAATGCCCCATGGGCCGCACCATAATTCACCGCTTCACCACCATCGTGGCCTTGAAGGAATCCATAAATTAAACCGGAGGCAAAACTATCTCCACCGCCTACCCGATCCATAATTTCAAGGTCAGGACGATGAGTCGCTTCGTAAAAATTTCCGCCCTGCCAACAAATTGCACCCCAGTCGTTCAGTGTGGCCGTCTTAACCGTACGCAGCGTAGTTGCCGTTGCTTTAAAATTTGGGAACTCAGTTACCACCTGAGTGATCATTTTTTTGAAATTATCCACTTCAATACTGGAAATGGATTCATCCACACCTTCCACTTCAAAACCGAGACAGGCAGTAAAGTCTTCTTCATTACCAATCATCACATCAACATTTCGTGCGATTGCTCGATTGACCTCCTGAGCTTTTTCTATCCCACCAATTGACTTCCAGAGGGAAGGTCTATAATTCAAATCATAAGACACCACTGTTCCATATTTTTGAGCCGATTGAACCGCTTCCGCCGTTACCTCCGCCGTGGATTCTGATAATGCGGCAAAAATACCACCGGTGTGAAACCAACGCACGCCCTGCCTTCCAAAAATATCATCCCAATCAATATCTCCAATCCTCAACTGGGAGGCCGCAGTTAATCCACGATCAGGCACTCCGACCGCACCACGAATTCCAAATCCACGCTCGGTAAAATTGAGCCCATTACGGACTTCCCGGCCCAAACCATCGTAGGGAACCCATTTAATAAGGGAAGTATCCACTCCGCCCTGTAAAATAAAATCCTCAATCAAACGACCGATCTCATTATCGGCAAAAGCGGAAACCACTCCAGTGTGCATTCCAAAGCAGCGACGAAGCCCTCGGGCAACATTGTACTCTCCTCCCCCTTCCCAGGCCGAGAAATTTCGGGCCGTTCGAATTCTACCTTCGCCGGGATCAAGACGAAGCATAATTTCGCCGAGCGACACGAGGTCATATTGACATTCAGATTTTGATTTTATTTCTAAGGACATGATCAAATAGAGTGGGTAAAAGTTTACTTGGATTTATTAATTAATTTTAAACTGGCCAACCTGCCAAGGCTCCGCATCACATTCATGGGCGATCTGATTAAATTCTTCAATTTCTTTTTCGGAAAAAAGGAGTCCATTCGCCTGTTCCGACAACTGTGCAAATTGAGCTTCAATTTGACCGGGTAGAATACATTTCTCATTCCCCTCTCCTAAAATATCATCGAGCACCACCTTTATATTTTCCGATTGATTTCGACCATGTGCAAATGCACCACTACTCAATGCTTCGGGATGAATCACCTGAAAGTAAAAGTTCGGAGTATGCTTGTCACCATCGTTAAGATGTTTACTTCGAAGAGTGGGCTTGGACGCACCGATAAAACCGGCAATCAATTCATTTATTAAAGAAAGGCCATACCCCTTATGGGCCCCAAATGGCTTGAGTGCGGCCACTTGATTCGGATCCGTAGTTTCGTTTCCCTCGGCATCCACCGCGGCTCCGGGTGGTAAGGATTTACCTTCTCTCTTTAACTGTTGAACGCGCCCCATCGCGATCACAGAGGTGGCCCAATCAATCACGATCGGAAAACCAAGCGCCTCTGTGGTGGGAAACCCCCAAGAGTGCGGATTTGTCCCCAAGGTCGGACTACTCCCCATAAATGGAACCACTTCAGTAATGGCTGCCGTACAATTGGTGTATGCAATATAGCCCTTCTTCGCCGCCTCCATTACATAACCACCACCCCAAAGATAATGAAAGGCATGATCGACGGAGATTTGGCCGATTCCATATTGATCCGCCAATTCAATACAGGCATCCATTGCCTCATAAGCAGTGGCTTGCCCAAGTTTGTACTGGCAATCCCAAACTTGAGATGCGGCAAAGCGACTTTCCTTTTTAATAATCTGAGCTGAGGGCTTACACCCCCCCGCTTTTGAACCAAACAAATCATCGAGGTGAAGAGCCTTCAATGCATTGTGAGTACGAATACCGTGATGAGTGGCATAGGAAGAAAATCGGGCAGCCGCATCACATTCAGCCTGATTAAATCCACGCTTCGCATAGGCCTGCTTGACTAAGGAATTATGAGTCTCTTCGGGTACGATATAAAAAGTTTCTTCGTTGGAATTCATAATAAGGATATAGGTTTGAGAGACTTACCAATGATTAGTGACCGGAACTTCATTGGCCTGGGCAAGTGGCTTTTCTCCCTTCAGGGCAAGAATGAGATTTTGTGCAGCCATCCCCGCCTGTCTCTGAACAGATTCATAAGTTCGGGATCCGATATGGGGCGTAATCACAGTGTTTTTCGCTTTCAAAATTGGATGATCTGCGGGGGGAGGTTCCTGGTCCAGAACATCAGCTCCATACCCACCCACCTTGTCAGTTTGTAAAGCTTCTGCCAAGTCATTGGAATTTACAATTTCTCCACGGGCACAATTAAGTATGATTACCCCATCTCTCATCTTACTAATTCTCTCTTTGTTGATTAAATCCCGCGTCTCATCAGTCAAGTTTACGTGCAGACTGATCACATCTCCATTGTTTAAAGCCTCTTCAATATTATCACAGCGTTTAACCTCATATTTCTGAGCAAATTCTTCGTCCCAATAAAGATCAAATCCGATCGCATTCATCCCAAATGCCTTCGCTCGAATCGCAACTTCTTTTCCAATTCGTCCCAGTCCGATTATGGAAATAGTCTTGCCCATAATTTCATGCCCAGTCAAACGAACCCATTCACCTGAGGCACAATGATTGGCCTCTGTAATTAACTGACGCGACAGGGCCAGAAGAAGAGCAAAGGTGTGCTCAGCCACAGTGGTATGATTAACACCGGGACAAAAAGTGAGCGGTATCCCCTTCTCAGTGACATAATCCACATCGATCTTATCCAAACCGATACCATACTTTGAAATCACTTTCAATCGGGGTAAGGCTCGATCCACCACGGCCTTTGTTATTTCATCATCTCCACAAATAAACGCATCAATCTCGCCGACTAATTCAAGCATCCGTGATTCCGGTAAGGGACCGCGTTCGCAAATAAGTTCAAAGCCAGCCTCTTTTAATTGTTCATGATGAGGACCCGGGATGTCTTGAAATGAGGTGGTGGTAAGCAATACTTTCATAAGGATAATTAAATTATGACCATAAAGGCTTTACACGAGTTAAGCCAAGTGTCAATTTAAGAACCTTCCTTTACATCCGCAGGATGTTAATTCAACCATTTCTTTCGATCATGAAAAAACTTTTACTTCCGCAACTACTCATTCTCTCGACCCTTTCTATTTTGGCGGCAACGGAAAAAGCGAAGTGGATCAATTTATTCAACGGTCAGGATTTATCCGGTTGGCATAATCCTTATCCCCACGGTGAGTTTAAAGTGGTCAAGGGCGTGATTGAATTAGTGGCGAATAAAAAATTCTTCCTCGCCCACGATAAAAAATTTAGCGATTTTATATTACAGGCAGAAATCAAATTACCTGAGGGTCAGGCAAATTCAGGCTTTCTTTTCCGTTCCCAAAAAAAGGAAAATGGGAGTATGTTCGGCTACCAAGCAGAAGTGGATGGTTCCGATCGAAAATGGTCCGGCGGCTTATACGATGAAGGAAGGCGTGGGTGGATTCATCCAAAAAAACCAATCGAAAATCCGTATAATGAAAAGAATTGGAAGAACGAACGAAGCGAAGCCTTTAAGCGGAACGAATGGAACCACTACAAAATTAAATGTAAGGGCGATCATATCCAAATCTGGGTAAATGGAGTAAAAACCACCGATCTACATGACTCGACTGACAGCACTGGCTTCATTGCAATCCAACATCATGGAGAAAAAGGGCAAATTTACCAATTTAGAAAGATCAAAATTCTTGAACTCTAATCCGGTAATACGTTTATAAAAAATGGACAACATGACAGCAGAACCCTTCAAGATTGGCATTATTGGAGCCGGTGTAATTGCCGATTTTCATGCCCAGGCAATACAAGCGATGAAGGGTGCGGAATTAGTCGCCGCTTTTGCTCGAAGGGAAGAAAAAGCCAATAAATTTGCGAGTCAGTATGATTGCCAAGGTTATTCAGACTTGGATGCTTTTTTAAACCATCCTGAAATGAATGTAGTCACCATCTGTTCAGTCAGCGGTGCACACCTCGAACATGCATCCGCGGCCGCACGAGCTGGCAAGCACATTATTTGCGAAAAACCTCTTGAAGTCACACCCGAGCGGATCGATCAGATGATTGAAGTCTGTGCTCAATTTCAAGTCGTACTTTCAGGTGTCTTCCCCCGTCGGTTCAATGATTCGACATCCATTTTCAAAAAAGCAATAGCAGAAAAAAGACTTGGAAAAATCGTCCTTTGCGACACCGCTATTAAGTGGTGGCGTTCACAGGAATACTACGACAGTGGAGCGTGGCGAGGGACTTGGGATTTGGATGGCGGTGGTGCATTAATGAATCAATCAATCCATACTATCGACCTGATGCTCCATTTACTCGGAGACGCTTCTTCTGTAACTGCATCCGGCGGATTGGAAGCCCACAAAGGAATTGAGGTTGAGGATGTAGTGGTGGCGATAGTCGAATTTAAATCAGGCGCACGGGGTGTCATTCAAGCATCCACAGCCTGTTATTCGAATACTGGGCTCCCCGCCTCGATTCATATATGCGGGGATGAAGGATCGATTATGATGGTGGATGATAAATTCAGTATTTGGGATTTAAAGAACCCCCGACCCGAGGATGAAGTAATCCTGGCTAAGCATGGAATGAATGCCAATACATCCGGAGCCGGGGCTGCCGATCCTAAAGCGATTGATTTCCTCTGGCATCAACGAAATTTCGAAAATGCACTAGATGCATTAAGACATTCAAGAACGCCTGAAGTGGACGGTAAAGAAGGCAGACGATCAGTCGAACTGATCACCGCAATCTATGAATCTATCAAGCAAGGTGGCACCCGAATTTCTCTGTAGTCAAAAAATTATCCACTTATTAAAAAATGTATTTAACAGGAATTGCCGATGAAGCGTCCCAAAAGATCGAGACGCAAATTGAAGTCACACGCCAGCTCGGATGGAACGCGATTGAATCTCGTTTTATCGACGGTAAGAATATCCATGATCTAAGCGAAGATGCATTCGATCGAGTCTGTGAAGCCCTTGATGGAACAGGGGTCTACATAAATGCATTTGGCTCCGCTATTGCCAACTGGGGGAAAGATGTACGGGATGACTTTTCCATCACGGAGGAAGAAATTCACAGAACTATCCCCCGAATGAAACGCTTACAGGCAAAATTTGTTCGGGTTATGAGCTATAAAGTATTAGACGGGGAAGATCAATTGGTCGATGAACGGATCAAACGCCTCCGCTTAATCCTCGACGCTTTTCATGCTGAAGGCATCACTGTGGTCCACGAAAATTGTATGAATTATGGGGGCATGAGTTGGCAACACACCATTGAACTCCTCGACGCCCTCCCCGAGATGAAGCTCGTCTTTGACACTGGAAATCCTGTATTCAACCGCGATCGTTCCAAAGAGGGTCAACCCTGGCAAGACCCTTGGGAATTTTATCAAAAGGTAAAAAAACAGATCGCTTATGTTCATGTAAAAGACTGCCTCAACCCATCTGAAGAGAATGGTAATAAAGAAGTTTATGTCTACCCGGGAGATGGACAGGGTTGCATAAAGGAAATCATGCAGGATTTAATGACTAGCGGATACGAAGGTGGAATTTCTATCGAACCCCACCTAGCCGCGGTATTTCACAGTGCAGAATCGAACACTGGATCCAAGGAAGATCCTGTCGAAATCTACCTTAAATATGGAAGGCAATTCATGGACATGCTTGACTCAATAGGATACAAGTATCAAGCATACCAGCCATAAAACACTATCCTCGCCTTTCTTCACTAAGTTTAATTCCCCCTGCTGCTAAAATAAAGCCATCGGGTTTTTGCCTTGGAAAAATAAACTCTATCTATGAATATTCCTCAAAGATTACTTGAGGAAGGTTTTTGGGAATTAGAAAACGACCTCAATGAAGAGGTGTTTAAGGATTGTAAAGAAATCGCTTCCAACCACGAGCAAGCACGCCAACTTTATATCAATGTACGAGCCATGCACTTTATGCTTCTCGAAAAGAAGCAGCGATTAGAAGAGTCTCACGAAATAAAGAGAACCGAGGAAATATGGGATCAAATGAAGAAGGATGATCGGGAAAAAAATCTTGATCCTTCAAAATAAAGCCCAACAAACGACTGTACAATTCCCACCTGCCTTTCATTTTAAGGCCCTGATTTAAAACCTACCCTCTTGACCAGTAGAGGGCAGGTGTAAAATATTTACTTGGACTGATAAAACTCGACGGTGGTGAACTTTCGCACACCCGATACCTTTGCCCTGACCACTCCATCGGCAACCACAGTTTCAGCAATGTCGAGATTTCTCGGGTTTTGATCGCTTCCGTTCTTTCGATTAATATCTTTGGTTATGATGCGGGCCTTATATTTTTCACCGTTCTTAAAACCTTCACCTCGAAAATCGACCTTGGAGAATTTATTATTATAATGTTTTCCATTTTGAATGGTAGAAGGAATAACGATTTCCAGATTACCCTTACCATTGGCTCCGCTTGAATAAACCAACACCTTGAATGATTTCTTGGTTCGGTTGTAGGAGGAAATTTTGTACTGTTCATTCCCCGTCATCCCATTGCCAGAAACTTGAATATCGTTTCCACGCTCGCCCTTAATCGCATGACGGATAACTTCGTCCGAACCACCAGCAAATTGGGCAAACCAACGCCAAGCATAATAATGCAAGTGATTAGGATCTCCTGGATTGATGTAATCCTTCTCGGTGAAAGGTAAGCCGCTCGCAGCCATTTCAACAGGTTGAAAAGTGTCATCCGATCCACCGCGCAATCCAATCTTACGGGTCACAATGTCAGGACCTCCATCATTGGAAGGAATGACCCATTCTGGTTTTAATTTCTTAACCCGACCATTGTAATCAACCCGTTTAACCAATCCCATTGACCAGCGACTAGAATTATCACACCAAGGCATATTAACCGTATTTAAGCCTCGTTCTAAGACATTTCCAAAAATGGTCACGGTTTTATCAAATGCATCAACCTCGTTTTTAACTCCGTCGCTATTTACATCATGATTATTACCGGAGTTGTCCCATACAATCCAAGACTCTGAAGAAATCACTTTCTTGGAAAGGTAATTCGCCTTATCCAACTTACTTCTCGCCAAGTTGTATTGTGTCCACGCATTCGGGATAATTCCTCCATCCATCATCCCATATCCATTCCCATGATCAGAAATATTCAAATTCAACGCATCCACTACTTTCATCATTTCCTTATTGGCAATTAATTGATCGTAGTAATCATCCACTGCGACTGCTCCCACTCCCTTTAAACCTTCTCTTGCACCACATGGTTGACAAGGCGATGTTCCAGAAGTTGAAATAATCACCGGTGTTTTAGGCTCGGCATCATAAACCTTACGAATCGCTTTCCCCCCGTTGGTAAAGACCTCATCAATAATAAAATCCATACTTGCCCCATTCATCATCCCTTGGAGATTTACTTCATGATAAAGTTGGAAGGCATCAACACGACCTTTAAAATGTTTGGCCATTCGTTCAGTAAAAGCAGGATACTCCCCTACCCTCGGCTTCCACGCCCCACCTTTACCAGATTCAGAAGCCCAGCTTGGGCAATGCCACATCACTAATTCGGTCTTCACCCCGCGGGCAACACAGGCATCCACCGCTTGCTCAATTCCTTTGAGATAACCAGACATATGTTTCTTATAATCTCTGCTTTTCTCTGTAGGTTCTGCGGCATTCCAACTGACCCAAAATTGAGCATAACTACTATGCTCAGAAATCAAAGGACGATTTGCGTCATTCATGTCACAACCGACGAGACCGAAGGGCTGCCAACGAACTCCCACATGAACATGATCCGTGGTCCATGTATAACTTTTGACCTTACTTTGAATAGCCTCCGCGGCGACAGAATCAGGCTGTAAGCCTAGCACTGAGCAAATTACTGCAAGAACAGAAGGGAGAGTCGAACGAATAGACAT
>CAWUUU010000275.1:0-6862 GCA_963924995.1 uncultured Opitutales bacterium | reverse complement strand
GGCAGCTCGCCGAAGGCAAGCCTCAGTGCTCAACCAATCGATGCATCCATCAGTGATGGAAACTCCATACTCGAGTTCCTCAAGCGGGCGGGGAAAGGATTGGCTACCCGCATTTAAATGACTTTCAATCATCACCGCATGAATCGAGTCCGCTCCGTCTTTAATTTGCTCAAGAACATGATCGAGAACAATGGGCTGACGTGCCGGATCTTTTTCACTATTGGCGTGACTACAATCGACCATAATAGAAACTGGGGCATTGGCGGAACGGAGTGCTTCTTCCGCTGTTTTTACATGTTCGGCTTGATAATTGGGGCCATTCGTCCCTCCTCGCAGAATGAGCTGGCAATCGGGGTTTCCTCCCGTGGTCACCGCGGAAGCTCTTCCATCTTCCGTAATTCCTAAGAATGTTTGGCTCATAGTGGCTGCTATTATTCCGTTAACTGCGGCTTTCAGATCGCCAGCAGTGGCATTTTTAAATCCAACCGGCATCGATAATCCTGAAGCCATTTGACGATGAGTCTGGGATTCGGAAGTTCGGGCACCAATCGCAGACCAACAAAGTGAATCAGCAATATACTGGGGAGTGATTGGATCAAGTAGTTCAGTGGCCGTGGGAATCCCCATATCTAAAACTTCACCTAGAAATTGTCGGGCAATCCGTAGGCCCTCCGGAATATCACAGGTTCCATTAAGCTTGGGATCCATGATTAAACCTTTCCATCCCACAGTGGTGCGTGGTTTTTCGAAATAAACCCGCATTATTAAAATTAGACGATCCTTGAGTTCCTCCGCGAGTTGGGTAAATCGTTGTGCATATTCCCGACAGGATGCAAGATCATGGATCGAACAAGGGCCGACCACAGCAAGTAACCTTCGATCATCTCCTTTAATCAAGGCATGAAGTTCTTCCCGCGATTGGCGAACAAATGCATTTTGTTCAGGCGAACGGGGAATTGAGTCGCACAATTCCAGCGGTGCCGGTAAGGGTTCTGTATTGGTAATTCTTAAATTTGTTACTTGATCCACAGGGAAGAACCATAAATGAGGAGCTTGCATGAACAAGCTAAACTTTTAGAATTCGTCATTTTATGGACACTTTTTTTTACAAATCTTTCCCAAAGGGAGTTATTCGGGTAGTTGAAGAGGATGCGGAGGACTATCTTCAGAGCCAATGGACAATTAATTTAAAAAAGTTGCCCGTGGGGGGAATTCGTTACGGTCTTCGTTTGTCTACCCGTGGTCGAGTCTTAGCCGATTCGTTTTTCCTCCGTTTAGGTGAGGAGGAATTTCTTCTTCTGAGTAAAGATTGCGAGGCTGTAGAACTCAATTCTCTACTCGAAGAAAATATCGTGGCCGATGAGGTTGAATTTATTAACGAAAGTAAAAACTGGGAATTAATAACCTTTTAGGGGAATGAAAAGGATTCAAATCCTACGTTCACAGGGGCTGATACTCCAGGAAATGGGGAATTTGTTCGACATGAACAAGGCTACCTTTTTCAAGATTTCAGAATCTCGCCTGATGCCTATTCACTCTTACGCCCAATCCAAGATGATATGCCTAGTGGGTTAAATGCAAAAGAGGTAAGTTTTGATTTGCTTGAGAAGAAAAGAATAAAAGCAGGACAGGTTGCAGTTCCGGTTGAAATTGGACCAGACGAACTTCCTCAGGAAGGTCGATTAGAGAAAGTGGCAATTGATTTTGATAAGGGATGTTACCTTGGACAGGAAGTCATGGCTAGGATTCATGCAATGGGCAGGGTAAGAAGACTCGCTTTTCCAGTCACCTGGGATGGGGACGAAGTCCCCACTCTACCCTCTCCATTATATTCCAATGAGAAAAAATGCGGAATATTACAGAGTCTCATTCAATTAGAGGGTGAACAATCAATCGGAATGGCACTAGTCCACGAAAATGCAATTGATGCCTTGGGAAATGAAGGTTTAACCATTAAAGAAATACCCGAAGGGAGAATTCATCAGGCATGAAGTTAGAAAACGAAGCAGAAAAAGTAGCCCAGATCTTTTCTAATCTAGGCGCGGAGAAAAAAATTGCCATGCAAATGGCCAAACAACTTCTCAAACGAGCAGAGCAACGTTCCAAAGAAGAAGATATTTCCAAAACGGAGGCATTAAAAGAATTACTTGAAGTTGCAGTTTATGGGGCACAAGGAATGCTCAAACCGAGTGATAAAGCCAATTTCGACCCTAAAAAGGGCTAAATCTCAGAAAAAATCAGGTTTTTTGCAAAAAAAGTTTGACCACTTGCCCGAAAACACAGAGCAATAAACTTGTATAACTCATCAAACAATACTTCCCAACAAAAGGAAAAATAAATGAATAAAGGACAATTAATCGAAGCCATACAAAAAAAGTTAGGCAAGGACACAACAAAAGCAGCAGCTGACCTAGCTCTTAATACAGTTATTGATTGCATCACAGCTGGCGTTAAGAAAGACAAAGAAAAAGGTGTTCAAATCATCGGTTTTGGTACTTTCTCAATTGTGAAGCGTGCTGCTCGTGCAGGCATCAATCCACAAACCCAAGAAAAGATCAAAATCAAGGCTTCCAAGTCTGTAAAATTCAAGCCAGGCGCAAAGCTCAAAGCAGCTATCTAATTGCTTGAATAATATACCCCTTTTAAACCCACGGTAACCCGTGGGTTTTTTTTGGTAAATTCAAAATTTAACATGGTAAAAAAAGTAACAATTAAGGAGACGAAGACGGCTCATTTAAATTCGATCGATGATGCAGTCGCGGCTTTCGCTCCGGGGCGAATCGAGTTTTTGGGCAATCATTTGGATTATAATGGCGGCATTGTTTTGGGTACCGCAATCAATGCGGGAATTTATGGATTTGCCCGACCAAACCAAGATTTATCCTTTCAATTATCCAGCGAAAGTTTTGAGGGAGGAGATATATCAGGTCAGATCAATAAACTTGAAAAACAAAGTGGGAAACAAAGTTGGGGGAATTATTGTCTAGGTGTATTACAGGTTCTTCAGGAAAAAGGATTGGCTCCAGATCATGGGTTTTCTTTAAATCTAAGTACTGATCTACCCATGTCCGCCGGATTAAGCTCGAGTGCGGCGGTGGAACTTACCACTGCTCAATGCCTTCTACAATTAGCCAAGAAAACGGTAGCCAAGAAGGAACTGGTCAATATTTGTAGGCAGGCAGAAAATGAATGGGTGGGATTACCTTGTGGCATTTTGGATCAAGGCACTTCCGCATTTGGAGAATCCGATCAAATTGTACGAATTGATTGTGCGAACGAAACCTTCTCTACCCTTCCCCTCCCTGCAAATACTAGTTTTTGGATTTTTGATACTGGCATCAAGCATGACTTAGTTGATTCGCTCTATGGTACAAGAAATCAGGAATGCATCGATGCCCTTGTCTTGCTTCAAAAACACGATTCGAGCCTAGAATGCTTAGCCCATTGCTCAAGTACACTTCTCGAACAAACTGAGATGGCAGAAAATCTTAAAAATCGAGTTCTCCATGTCGTGCAAGAACAAGATCGAGTAAACCAATTGATCGAGGGCTTAAAAAGCGGAAAACAAATTAATGAACTCGGAGCCTTACTAACTGCTTCTCACCAAAGTTCAGCCAATCTCTTTAAGAATAGTCACCCACAACTCGACTTCCTTGTCGATTTACTTGCCAATGGAAAAGAAGTTCATGGAGCAAGATTAACTGGGGGAGGCTTTGGAGGCGCGGTCTTAGCTTGGACTACAAACAGATTCTCCCCAGAACATGCAGAATCTATTGCTCATGACTATGAAAAAAAATGGCAATCAGTGCCAAACTTTCATTCTTTTTTACCCTCAAAGGGGTCGTCAATCTATGATCCTTTAGATCAACGCTTCAGCCCTTAAGAAGAAATCGCTTCACCGCGGCTAGAAAACCGGGGCGATCCTCCACATGAACATCGTGACCCGCATTCGGCAAGACTTCAACCGTAGTATCTGGAAAATACCGATTGATTTCTGGAATGTGCTCAGAACGTAAATAGCCTGACTTCCCTCCACGAATAAATAATGTGGGCCCATTAAAATAATCACCTTCGATAAGAGGGTTTGCTGAGAGTTCCTCAATCGAGTTTCGTAAGGCTTGGACATTTGGCTTCCATTGAAATGTATTTCCTTCTTGTATCAAGTTGGTCAGTAAAAACTGTCGGAATGCCCAATTGGGTATCGCTGAGGATAAAAGTTCATCCGCTTCTTTGCGGGAGGACAGGGTAGTCAAATCGACTCTCAGTAACGAATCAAGTGTCGGAATATGATGATCGGTTGGATAATTGCGCGGAGCAATATCTGCGATAATTAATTTCTCCACCCTCGGTTGATTTTTGCAGGCAAAATACATTGCGACTTTTCCACCCAAGCTATGTCCGCAAAGAATGGGCTTTGCTATATTATGATGATCAATATAACGAAGTAAATCCCCAGCCATTGAGGTAATTGATGCATCCTCGTCGTGAAAAGAAGTTCCATGATTTCTAAGATCAAGGCAATGCAGGGTAAAATCGTGTGCAAGCTCCTTGGCCACTGAACGCCAATTTCTTGATGAGCCAAGCAATCCATGCATTAGGATTATGGAGTCATCCCCTTCTCCGTGTATCTCTGAACTGAGTAACGGCAGGGTATTCAAAACAATTCCAACTGCGAAGGATCGGATTTCACCTTTTTCTCACTTTTCTTAGGTGAATCACCTTTGACTACTGGAGTCTCGCACTCTTCTACATCATCAAGTTGTCCAGTTTCTGCACTTGGGTATTCGGAACTTGGAAGTGATGCGGAATCTCCACCTTCAAGTGTCGCTAGAATTTCTTTGGCCCGCCCAACCACACGATCGGGCAATCCGGCAAGCCGGGCAACTTGAATACCAAAGGATCGACCCGATGCCCCTGGAGTTACTTGACGGACAAAAATAATTTCATCATTCCATTCCTTAACTGCGACCGAAAAGTTTCTCAGGCGAGGAAGAGAATGAGCTAAGCGAGTCAGTTCATGATAATGAGTGGCAAAAAGGGTTTTGGGCCCCTCATGGTTCGAACCATGTAAATATTCCACCACTGCCCAGGCAATGCTCAACCCATCATAAGTGCTAGTCCCACGCCCAATTTCATCGAGGATAATTAAACTGGAAGAGGTGCAATTGTTCAGAATATTGGCAGTCTCATTCATCTCCACCATAAAAGTCGAATTCCCCCGAGCCAATTCGTCCCCCGCACCCACTCGCGAAAAGATTCGATCGACCAAGCCAAGACGACAACTCGTAGCGGGCACAGAGCAGCCCACTTGTGCCATTAGGGTGATCAGGGCAACCTGTCGGATAAAAGTTGATTTACCAGCCATATTGGGCCCCGTAATCAAAGAGATTTGCTCCTGATCAGAGGAGAGTAAACAATCATTAGGAACGAAGGCATGCGTCCCTGCTAGGCCCAGGCTTTCCTTTTTCAAGACCATCTCCACGACAGGATGTCTACCCTGCACAATTTCCAACTCCTGTGACCCATCAACAAATTCAGGCATGCAATAATCCCGATCCCGCATGATTGCGCCCCAAGAGGAAAATAAATCAATCTCGGCAAGAACATGAGCCGTTTGGGTTAGCGCATCTGCCTGTTGAAGAGCAATTTCAACCACGCTAAGAAAAAGCTCCTGCTCCTTGGCCACTGCCCGTTCCTCCGCATTGACAATTTCTTTTTCCTTCTGCCTTAATTCATCAGTAAAGTAACGCTCCGCATTGGTCATGGTTTGCTTGCGCATATAATGCTCGGGTACCAAGTGAAGATTGGACTTGGTCACTTCAATAAAGTACCCAAATGCACCATTGTATTTGATCTTTAGATTATTGATCCCGGTTTTTTCACGTTCGGAAGCCTCTAATTCTAAAATCCAGCGTTTTCCACCACTACCCAACTCACGTAATTGATCAAACTCTTCATCATACCCTACCCGAATGACTCGTCCTCCCTCACCCTTTACATCCACTTTTATCTCAGCGGGTAATTCCTCCTCTAAAGCACGGTCTAAAACTTCGCATAATTCTTCAAAAGTCTGAACTCGTTGAGCAATTTCATAAATAGCAGGAAATCGTTCACCCAAGCCCAATAAGCAACGAGATATACCAGGCAATCCCCTAATCGTGGAACGCAAACCGCCGAGTTCACGAGGACGAACCAAGCGATTACGAAGTCGTCCTAGGATACGCTCCAAGTCGTTTCCCGTTTTTAAAATTGAAGAAATCTCCTCCACTGCCGAAGGAGCCTGAGAGAATTCAACCACACAGGATTGTCGGCGATGAATCTCAACCAAATCACGTTCCGGACTTGAGAGATAACTCTCCAAAAGCCGAGCTCCTGCAGAAGTAACCGTTTGATCCATTGCATCGAGGAGCGATCCCTTTCGTGTATGAGCAGAGGTTTTAAAAACCTCCAGATTTCTCTGAGTCGCAGGATCCAGTAAAAGAGATTCGCCTGTTCGATATTCTTCAATTCGTCGAAGATTACCCGGCTTCCCTTTTAATACATCCTGGGTGTAAATTAAAAGAGCACCTGCCGCCCCCAAGGCCAAATGATCCAGGCCTATCCCAAATCCTTCCAAGTTCATCACCCCCAGGCTCTCCATTACTTCACGTGCCCCCGAGCGATGTTCAAAATCAAAATCAGGTCTCTCTGTACGAGTAACCCCTGTAAATAAACGATCTAATTCCTCAGCAATTACTGCACCCCCTTCTAGATTCTGAACTCTTTTGGCCATTCCCTCAGGAACCAGAATTTCTCGAGGTGCCAATGCACTCAAGATGGAAAGGAAATCTTGAGGATGCTCACTCTGTGCAAGAACGAACTT
>CAWUUU010000274.1:0-8666 GCA_963924995.1 uncultured Opitutales bacterium | reverse complement strand
CCATAGCTCATCGCGGCCTGTCCGCCATAAAGTTTGTTTCCCTCTTCCATCATGACAAGACTCTTGGTAAAAACTTCTTTCCATTGTTGATTATCGACAGACTTTTCCATCTTTTGAATTAGATAACTGATATACTTCGCCAGGCTTTCAGGGTTAAAATTAACCAACATATCCATCCATCCATCTCCAGAGACATATTTTGCCTCATCCAAGGAGAAAGGTTTCATTTCAGC
This sequence comes from uncultured Opitutales bacterium, assembly GCA_963924995.1. Taxonomy (GTDB): domain Bacteria; phylum Verrucomicrobiota; class Verrucomicrobiia; order Opitutales; family Seribacteraceae; genus Seribacter. The sequence goes on along the minus strand of CAWUUU010000274.1, from coordinate 8,433 downwards.
ATCAAGAAGATTAAATAACTCAGTCTCCTTCTTTGCGGACACAGTTGTCCGTAAGATTATTTCTTCGACAGATAAAGAAAAATCAAATTTTGCGGCATCGACAGTAGTAAGTTCATCTATAAGGATATCGGTAAGGTATCCTAAATTAGTTTGAATTTCTGGTGAAAATGGAGTCAGGGAGAGTGCTCCTAATGCAGAGGCTTTCATCGCAGGCAGATCCTGAAAAACTTTTCCCATAAGGACACCAATTTCAATGTCGTTTTCCGGATTGATTTGAGCAAAAGACAAAACTGAAGACCAATCCTTTACCTGCTCGAACAAGTCCGGATTCATGGTCGCCAATGTCCACCCATCTACTTCAATCGTATTCATACCCATATTCTCAGCCTGTTTTTGAACCGGGCTTTCTGCAGTCAGTTTGATTACCAAGACAAAACTGGGTGCCCCCCCCAAGATAAGGTCGTCAAATACAATCATCGTAGTAGACGCGTTTGGATCAATCGATGTAAGCGCAGGATCGCCCAGTGCCATACCTGCCATCATCGGCAGCATTGCAACTTCCGGGCCCGGTTTAATTGCTGAGGCCACCGAAACTACTTTTTTTATTAATTGAGGAAAGGAAATCGTCTTTAGATAGCCCAACGGTTTAGGCTCAATTCCATCCACCACAAATTCAGGTACCAAAGGGAGTAGCTCGACCCGCACGATTTCAGAAGCAGGAGAGTTTTCCTTTCCACAACTTAAGAGAAAAAGGATTGTGACTAAGAACGGGAGGAAGAGGTGTTTTTTCATTTAGGAGTTTGGTATTATGGGAAAAATTTAACAGTACCAATTGTAAGCCTTTTGGCTATTAAAAATTAAATGTTACAGATTAGCTTGTTAAGGTTATGTAATATAAACGAACATATATTATTAATCTGTTGTTAGGGATAAAGGTTTTGACCCTAAAAAAGGTACTTCTCTCTCTTCTTCAGAAACCAGAATCTTGAAAATCTTCAATCCTTGCTCTTTTAGTTTATTACCATCACCAACTCATCATCCTTGATGGAAAAGGACACCTCGGCCCCTTCCTCCACTTCTCCTGCTACTAGAGCTCGGGCAAGCTGAGTCTCGACTTGCTTCTGTAAAAATCTCTTCAGCGGGCGCGCTCCGTAAGTCGGATCGTAACCTTTCTCCCCAATCCATTTCTTGGCTGCATCGGTAAAACTAACTGTAACCTTACGATCCTTGAGGCGCTTATTAAGCCCCGCAAGGAGCAGGTCAACAATCTCGGTAATTTCTTCAAGGGAGAGGGGCTTGAATAGTACGACATCGTCAATCCGATTGAGAAACTCTGGACGAAAGTGATCGCGTAAGTCCGCCATTACTGACTCACGAGCAGATTCGGAAATTTCGTTATCTGTAAAATTATCCTGCAGGTATCGGCTCCCCACATTAGATGTCATTATGACCACGACGTTTTTAAAATCCACGGTGCGCCCCTGCGAATCAGTAAGCCTCCCATCATCCATCAATTGTAATAATACATTAAATACATCTGGGTGTGCCTTCTCGATTTCATCAAATAATAAAACCGAATAAGGCTTTCGACGAATCGCTTCTGTGAGTTGTCCACCTTCTTCATAGCCCACATAACCAGGAGGCGCACCGATCAAACGAGCCACGGAATGCTTTTCCATGTACTCGGACATATCGATGCGAACGACATGATTCTCGCTATCGAATAAGCTATCAGCGAGAGTCTTGGCCAGTTCAGTCTTACCCACCCCAGTCGGGCCAAGAAAGAGAAAGGAACCGATCGGACGATTAGGGTCTTTGATTCCGGCTCGAGCACGCATGATGGCTTCGGATACGGCATCCACAGCTTCATTCTGCCCGATCACACGTTCATGTAAAATACTTTGCAAACGAAGAATTTTTTCACGCTCACCTTCAATTAATTTCGTTACTGGTACACCGGTCCAACGAGCCACAATATCAGCAATTTCCTCTGCGGTTACTTCTTCCTTGAGGATCGAATCATCCTTCTTATCCGCTTTTTCAAGTTTCTCTAATTCAGCTTCAAGGGTGGGTAATTTGCCATGCTTTAGCTCAGCCACAAGGTTCAAATCGTAGGCACGCTCAGCTCGTTCCATCTCGGTTCGCATGGTTTCGATCTGTTCACGCAAGACACGGACATCGTCGATCCCCTTACGTTCATTTTCCCATTGGCGCTTAATCGTTTCCATTTTATCGCGCGCATTACCCAATTCCTTACGTAGAATTTCCAAACGATCTTTACTCGAATTATCTTTTTCCTGCTTAAGGGCGGTTTCCTCAATTTCAAGTTGAAGAACGCGACGACTAATTTCATCGAGCTCGGCGGGCATACTATCCAGTTCTGTTCGAATCATAGCACAGGCTTCATCGACTAAATCGATTGCCTTATCAGGAAGAAAACGATCTGAAATATAACGGTTTGAAAGAACGGCCGCATTGACCAACGCCTCATCCCTAATGTTAACCCCGTGGTGAATTTCAAAACGTTCCCGCAAACCACGAAGGATAGATATGGTGTCTTCAATATTAGGCTGATCAACCAATACGGTTTGAAAACGGCGTTCCAACGCCGCATCTTTCTCAACATGTTGACGATATTCATTCAGGGTAGTGGCTCCAATACAACGAAGTTCTCCACGAGCGAGCATTGGTTTGAGCATGTTGCCCGCATCAATCGAACCATCCGCTTTACCCGCACCTACAATGGTATGCATTTCATCAATAAAAAGAATGATTCGGCCATCTGCCTTGCTGACTTCTGTTAGTACCGCTTTAAGGCGCTCCTCGAACTCGCCACGAAATTTAGCTCCTGCTAATAGGGAACTCATTTCGAGGGTGAAAATAGTTTTATCTTTAAGACCTTCGGGTACATCGCCGCGAACAATTCTTTGGGCAAGGCCCTCCACTATAGCGGTCTTCCCTACCCCAGGTTCACCGATTAGTACAGGATTATTCTTAGTCTTGCGGGAAAGAATACGAATGACTCGGCGAATCTCAGAGTCTCGACCAATCACGGGATCAAGTTTTCCCGACTTTGCCTGCTCGACTAAATCGATTCCGTACTTTTTTAAAGCCCTGAATGAATTCTCCGGTGTACGAGAATTTATTTTCTGACCGCCCCTTAGATTTTGTATGGTCTCTTTAATCTTCTTTTCAGAGAGTTCTAAATTTTTGAAAAATTGTTTAAAAGTGGACGGTTTACCAACAGAGGCTAGACCTAGCAAAAGATGTTCCGTACTGACATAGTCATCCTGCATTTCAACGGAAACCTTCTGTCCCTTTTCAATCGCCTCGGTGAGTGCAGCAGATGCATAGGAACGTGATGTATTCACATCACCAGCAATTTTGGGTAAATTCTTAAGTTCTCTTTGAAGACCAAGTTGCACCGGAGCCATCCCTACCCCCATCTCGTCAAGTAAAGCCGGGACAATGCCATTCTCTTGGGCAATCAAAGCTGACAATAAATGCCAAACTTCGACTTCTTGCTGTCCATTTCTCTTTGCAACCTCTGCCATTTCCTTAATAGCAAAAATTCCAAGCTCAGTGAATTTTTCAGGATCAATATTCATGTTTAATGTATTGCAAGTTATGTTCCTATTCGTAAAGGGGATTTATTCTCAAAATACTCGATGGTTACTGGGAGTAGCTCCGACCAATCGATCTAAAAGAAGTGACAATATAAAATAAAAAGGGAAATGCAGAGACAAATTGGCACACTCTAGCAGATTGTAATGAATGAAAATTTCATACAATTTGTAAGGATGAAAATTTTAGAACGAGCTGCATTTATCGATAATAAATTAGCTAAGCTTTACCCAAACCCTCCTATTCCTTTAGATCATAAGGATTCATACACATTACTAATAGCGGTCTTGCTTTCGGCACAATGTACCGATGCTCGAGTCAATCTGATTACCCCAGCATTATTTAAGCTCGCATCAAACCCCAAGGTGATGGACGCACTTTCTGTAGATCAAATTGATTCGATTGTTCGGCCTTGCGGGCTCGCTCCCAGAAAAGCCCAAGCAATCCATCAACTTTCTGGAATATTATTAAAAAAATATGATGGAGCCGTCCCAAGCACATTTGAAGAACTAGAAGAACTCCCTGGCGTGGGTCATAAAACTGCTTCTGTAGTAATGGCTCAGGCATTCGGTCACCATGCATTTCCAGTTGATACCCACATTCACCGACTTGCCCAAAGGTGGAAATTAACTAATGGTAAAAGTGTAACTCAAACAGAAAAAGACTTAAAGAAACTGTTCCCACAAGAAAGATGGAATGAATTACACCTACAAATTATATATTATGGAAGAGAATATTGTTCGGCAAGAAATTGCTTTGGATTGGAATGCCCAATTTGTAAAACCCTCTTCCCTGATAGAAAATCAAAAATTGTAACCAAAAAGTCTTAACCTCCATTTACAAATACTTTGGGCCGGGCTTCGGTAAGCCGGGTAATAGAATCCTCATTCAAGCCTGTATCATATAGATAAATTTCCCGTAAATTTTCCATTGAGATCAACAGATCAACCAATTCTTCATTTAATTCAATCCGAACAAGATTAAGATAAGTAAGATTTTCAAGTTTCTTTAAATGGACAAGTCCCTCTACCGTAATTCCTTTATTTCCTTCAAGGTACAATCGTTGTAAACTTTTGAGTTTGGATAATACCTTGAGCCCTTCGTCGCTTATTTTGGCATGGGTTAAATCGAGAGATAAAATTTTGCCAGACAAGGGAACTAAGGCTTCAAGATCTTCATCATTCAGTCCCCGCTCTTTCTCCGGGGGAGAAAGGATTCGAAATCCATCTCCTTTATCCATGGGAAGAATAATTATGTCAGTGGAGCGAATTCTTTGCCAATCTTCTTCATTCAAGGTAATTCCGAGGGGATTATCGAGGCTTTGCTTGGAAACTACGGTAATACCTACCTCTTTAGCATCCTGTTTCTTGCTTAAGATTCCTAATTTTTCTAAGACAGGACTTACTTTGCTAGGAAATGCAAAATAGAGCCCAACCACTACCCCACAAGCTAACATACAAGTTACACTAAAAACAATAATCGTAGAAATAATTCGTGAAAGTATGCCTTTTTCCTTAGCAACTATAACCGATTGCCCCCCATTCATTCTTACCTTGCGAACCTGTTTTCCTACAGCCGAATTTGATTTCCTTACAACCTTGGAAGTGTTGGACTGAAGAGCCTGTGGTGGTTGAGGTTGAACATCGGGAGTCACCGAGGGTTGAGCAAGCACCTCCTGAGTCATTCCAAGTAACGCACCAAGAGTTTTCCACTCGGACTCACCCTCGTAAAGTGCGAAATCAGTGCCTAACAGTTGACCTGCCTGCAAAAATTGACCGGCTTGTTCAACGGTGTAAGGGCCAAATGTTTGTCCGTCTCTCGAAACATAAATATTCATTTAGTGACTATTTCTTCGAAGTTTCTACTGGTGCCGCGAATGCTTCAATTACCCCAGAAGGAACTCCAATTTTTTTGAAAATTGGAGTAACCCGATCCGGTGCAAAAATTAAGCCCGCAAATCCAATAATGACTACGACTACAAAAAGAATAATAAAAACTAAAGAAGTAGAATAAATTTTGGAAAGAATACCCTCTCCTTTAACCATGATTACAGTTTGCTGGCTATTAAGACCTCTTATTTTGTGAGAGCTTGAAATGCGATCCCGCCCGCCTCGTGAAACCGATTTTTCTTTGCTTTCTCTTTTGGAAGAAATGGGGCTCGCTTGGGGAGGAGGGGGTAGAGGTAAGGAGGGTGATGGAGGGGGAACATATTCCTGTTGGGAGATCGAGCGACTCCCTAGATTATCTTCCTCAGTAGGTGAATGAAAATTTGTGGGTTCACTTTCGAAGACCTCCTCAGCCACAAAAGGCGGAGGTGCAGATGTATCTGATTCAAATGCAACAGGGGCGTTAGGTTGCACAACAGGTAAAGGCAAGGGCATATCGCCATCTTCTTGGTTAACCTCAGAAGTAATCAATTCTTCGCTGGGGTCGTCTGCATCATCATCCTGAAAGACATCTTCCCATTCCTTCATCTTTTCATAATCTACATCATCATCTTCAAACTGATCATAGATGGAAGAATCGTTTTTTGGTTCATTGGCTAGAGACAGTAATTCATTGAGCGAATTCCAGTTTTCTTCTCCCTCCCAACTACCTAAATCGTCATGGCTTAATTCTTCAACTTGAATAAACTCTATAACTTCCTCACGGGTATAGGGGCCAAAGGTTTGATTATCTTTTTTTACAAGTATATTCACGAAGAAAACCTAAATATAGGCGAAACTGAGCGTAGTTGAAATTTCATAAAAGTATAGATGTCGCCTATTTTTGTTTTCTTACAATAAAAGACAGTTAATAGCACCTTCATAAAAAAAATCCAAACAAAAGAAGACTCCGAAAAAAAACTTATTTACCGGCAGGCCTTGAGCGTATCCAATCGACCACGATTTCAATTTCTTCGAAAGAAAGTTTATTATCACGACCAAAACAAGGCATTCGATCATTTTTCTTCCCATAAAACCTCTCATGCTCGGGGTTAATGATGAAATCAATCATCCACTTCTTGGATCCATACCCTGTTAAATCTGGGGCAGAACCCTCCCCTTCTGAATCAATATCATGGCAATCGATACAGACAAGGTCGTCATAAAAGATATCCATTAAATTTTCTTTTTTTTCCTCTGAAAGAGGTTCCTGATATGGTAAATTAGCAAGGTCTGATAAAAGAAGTGCAACTTCAGGAAGTAATTCTTGTTCTTCTTGATCAAATTTTTTCAAGACTTTTTTCGCCATCGTCCCATCTTTAAACGCGGTACCGCCAAAGTATTCAAGGGAAGTATAATGTTCATAATTCAATAATTTAGTAAGCCATTCTTTACTCGCAAATCCAGCCATTTCTGGGGCAGATGGGTCCTCTTCAACGGAATATCCTCTACCATCATGCCCGTTGTATCGATGGCAACTCGAACAATGGGCAGCAAATATGCGACGACCACGATTTTCATGATCTTGGCGTAGCAAAGTAACCGCACCAGTAGGAGGAATGCCTTCTTCCTCTGCAATTTGAATAACTCGTTGTGCCTGCCAATCAGCCTCCCTCACCGCAGCGACATGATTACTGTTCGCTTGATCCTCAGAGAATGCAAGAAAAGTAAGTCCTGCGGCACCGGCTAAAAGGCACCACCAAAAACCGATATTAAATTGATGTCCTTTTCGAGATGCACCGATAAAGGGTTGAATAAAAATTAACAATCCCAAGGCCAATGGAATAATAATTGCACCCCAAAAAGCGGGGACATACTTCAATAATTGAAAAAGAAATAGAAAATACCACTCTGGCCTAGCGGGGAATTCGTTCGATGGATCTGCTGGCGGGCCTAAAGGTGCACCCTTGAAGTAAAGAGTCAGAACAATCACTGCGAGCATAACGGCTAAGCAAGCCACGCCATCTTTTAATATTTGATCTGGCCAAAAATAAGAATCTCTTTTAGGACGAGGTTCTTTGACATGAATTCCATGTTTCCGAAAAAGGTAAATATGTCCGACGACTAATCCAATTAAAGCTGCGGGCAAAACCCCAGCATGAAAAGCAAAAAAACGGGTGATGGTTTGATGACCGTATTCAACTCCACCCACTATAATTTTTTGAAGCATAGGACCAACAAATGGGACTTCTGCTACGAAATTTGTAGCCACTGCAGTTGCCCAAAAACCTTTTTGGTCCCACGGTAACAGATAACCAGTCAAAGACAGAGCAAGGGTGACACCCATCAAGGCAATCCCAAACCAAAAATTTAACTCTCGTGGTGCCTTGTATGCTCCATCTATCATTACTTGCATTAAATGCAAAACAAGAAGCACAATCATTGCCTGAGCCATGTAGTGATGAACTCCTCTCAAAAACCATCCGCCCCAAACCTGATATTGAATGAAATATACACTTTCCCATGCTGTCTGTGCACTGGGGCTGTAGGACATCCATAGGAGCGTACCAGTTACTACTTGTGTAAAGAAAGCAAAAGTTAAACAACTTCCCCACACATATCGCCACCTCGCTCCTCCAGGTACTTTTTCATAAAGAGCTTCTTTAACCAATCCGCGAATACCAGATCGATCATCTAGCCAGTCTAGAAATCTGTTCATGAAAGAGGAATTTTCTCGGCGACATTAGGACGGAACTGTTGAAATCGAATCCAAACTACTCCATCTTCCACTTTTGTATCCATCGTATCCATTCCTCTTGGACTGGGGCTATTCGCATCGGCAACTGAGCCATCAAGTCCGAAGGTGCTGTTATGACAAGGGCAAAAATAATCATTGGACTTTGAGCGGAAATCTACCGCACAACCCAAATGAGGACATTTTAAA
>CAWUUU010000273.1:0-3429 GCA_963924995.1 uncultured Opitutales bacterium | reverse complement strand
GATCGCGCATTGGCCCAAAGGCATAAAAGCAAAAGGGGCACTCCGTCATTCCCCTTCCCACGTCATCGATATCGTCCCCACCATCATGGAAATGGCAGACATTCAAAAACCACACAGTTGGAAAAATCAAAAAGTTCCAACTGCTCCCGGCAAAAGCTTGCTGCCAACATTTGCATCCGAAATAACCATTGAACGGGATCACCTCTGGTGGTTCCATGATGGACACCGAGCCGTTAGGCAGGGAGATTTCAAATTGGTCTCCGCCAAAAATCAATCATGGGAATTATACGACCTGAAAAAAGATCGGGCTGAATCCAAAAACCTCGTCAAACAAAAGCCCGAATTGAAGCGGCAGCTTGAAACAATTTGGAATGATCAGGTGGAAGAATTTAAGGCGTTACTTATTAAATAAGCACTTCAAGAATCAATTGTGGTCCGCAAATGTTTACCCTTACAAACTTTATTTAAAACATATTCGATCTTTTAATTTTTCTTCGAGGAAATGTAATTTTCCAGCTTCTTGAATAATTCATTTTCCCAAGTAATAAATTTTTTAACTTTCGGATGTGGCAAAGGTTTATCTTCCTTCCAAATTGGGACCATCGATGTCCAAATGCCTTCACCCTTCATGCGGGAATAAACTGCTCCACCCACATGAATTACGATTAAAAGATAACTTAGGGATGCAGAGAATTCGTGCAAACCAACCGCAAGGTCCTGCATTAGCCCGCGCGTAAATCCTAATGTATATAAACCTGCAATTAATAAACCCGATAAAGGCAAAAGGACTAGGCACAGGTACATACTTATGTGAATTGTCTTCGCCAGATACTGATGTGCCATTGGTACAGCTTTACTAGCGCCAAGGAATGTTTTGTATTTCCTCATGTAAAGATAACGAAATATCACAATGAGGAGAAATATGATTGAGAAAACCACCTCAAAATACAGCAATCCCGTATCTTTTAATTGAGATAAATCATCCAACTGCTTAATCATCCCATAGGCATAAAGAATAATAAATCCCCAATGCAACATCTTCGCGGTATGGGTGTGGGTATGGGTGTGTTGAACCGTCATTGCGTTATGTTGTAGCATGGGCAAAGCATGATTAAATCGGTTTCTTCGACGCCTTCTTTAGCATTTTCACTAAATCTAATAATCCTCTTTTGGGTTGATCGGCATTCCATACGGCCGTTGAATCAAGGTAATGCCTAGGCTTGGACATTTTTATAAAAGTCACGCCAGGTTGAGATATTTTCTTCATATCTTCGGGAAGAATGGCAACACCTGCCCCCCCCGCGACCAAACCCATTACCTCGGACAAACCGTTTGCTTTGATATTCACTTTAATTTTAAGGCCCGCGAGTTTAGATATCTCAGCCAGTAATTTCGGACGCCCCGGAAACCCCTCTTCATCAAGACTTACAAATGGTTCTCCAATAAGCTCATTTAAATCAACCGATTTCCTTAATGCCAATAGGTGATTGTCAGGCACAACGACTGCCATAGGGACCCGCAGGATTTTCTCGACAACAAATGCCTTACTTAGCTTGTCTCGGGGATCCCCAAGCAATGCAAGGTCGATTCTTCTCTCCTTCAAAGCCACTTCCTGTTTTGCAGGTGTCATCTCCTCAATTTGAATAGTGATATCTTGATGAATTTCCTTAAATGCCCGCATCCCTTCAGCTAGAAAACCGCTCAAAACTGGTGATATATAGCCAACCCTTAAAACATCGCCCATTTCAATTCTGCTGGGTTGTAAGGTCTCTTTCATTTGTTCAGCTCGGGATAATATCTCCTCAGCAAATTCCAGAGCTAACTGGCCCTTACAGGTTAAAGATAAACCACGAGGGCCTCTGATAAATAATTCGACTCCTAATTCGTTTTCTAAATTTTTTAATTGTCGGGAAATGCCAGGTTGAGAAATTCTTAACTTTGTAGCCGCACGGCTAATGCTTTTTTCTTTTGCACAAGTAACAAAATAAAGTAAATGACGAAGCTCCATCTGGCATAACCAAAAAGCATAGCTCCCATAAGGGCAAGATATTAGCTTATTTTATAAAATAATGATAAAGTCGTGAGATAAGTAATCTCGACTACCTGCCTAACCCTAAAAAATTATCATGACCGAAAATAATGAATCCTTCAAACAACCAAATATAGCGGATAAAGCACCCGCAGTAATGAAATTATCTCCAGGAGAATATTGGTGGTGCTCATGTGGGAAATCTTCCAAGCAACCATTTTGTGATGGCTCGCACCAAGGCACATCCTTCCAGCCCAAGAAAGTAGAAATCAAAGAAGAATCAACCGTTGCCCTCTGTAATTGTAAACAGTCCAACAATGGAGTTTTTTGTGACGGTTCCCATGTAAATCTCTAAAAAGATATCAATTAAAATAAAACCTATAGATTATATGAATAAAATTTATCTACTAAGTCTAGTTGCCTGCACTACTTTAATTTCGGCAAAACCAATTGATTTTAATTTTAAAGATCCCAAAGGGATTAATAATATTATTTTTCAAATGGATGCTCCTCTTGAATCAATAAATGGTTCGGGTGATGCGGTATCAGGTCAAGTCACATTCGACCCAAGTAAGCCCGAATCTACTAAGGGAATTATTTATCTAGAGTCAAAAAGTCTCCATGTCGGAAATCCTGTCCTTAAGGAACACATGCACGGCGATGATTGGTTGGAAGTTAAGAAGTTTAACCAAATTAAATTCCAACTCTTGAAACTTCATAACATCAGAAAAGTTAAGAATGATTACTTAGCCGATGCAAAAGGTAAGATGTCTATACGTCACATTACAAATGAGATTAACATTCCCGTAAAAATTACTTATTTAAAAGACTTACTCATTAAAAGAAATCGCACTCCTGGCGACCTTCTTATTCTACGCTCCAAATTTATTGTAAAGCGGGAAGATTTCGACATCCAAAAAGGTGAAAACCTCGACAAAGTTGCCAATGATATCGAGATTTCTTTGAATCTGGCCGGGGCCGCTCCAAAAAAATAGTCGTTCACTCTCTTTTAGGCCCCAAGAAACTCCTCGTTGAGTCAATTATTAATATGTACGGTACAATCAGACTTTTACATTCGTATTAATTTTTCATATACTTACTTTTTGTTGCAGGAGGGTTCTCGATTCTGCAACCACCAGTAATTTCATTAACCTTGATTGGTGCCTTTATTCTTGGGGGCAAATCGAAATGCATTCCTTTCCCTTCCACATTTAACCTACCGAGAAGAAAAAATAGTATTAATTATATCGGAATTAATTTTTTTTTGGATTTGTAAAATAACATTCGGATTTTAAAATGGTAAGATTTACCACTTCGAAGACATTATGCTATTGTGACTATCAAATCTATTGTAATTGTAAGCTTGTCTATTTTAAATCTCCCACTTACGGCAGAGGTCG
>CAWUUU010000272.1:0-7222 GCA_963924995.1 uncultured Opitutales bacterium | reverse complement strand
TTATAACTCCAGATACTAAGGTTTTATCAAAGTTGAAAAATCAGATTAGAAAAACAGGTATCTCATATAGTATGGATGAAATAAGTTCCACAATTTCATCTAAATTAGAACGGATACAAATTAAAATCGAACACCTTGAAGATAAAAAAGAGGAAAGATTTTATGAGACAAATTTCGATGGGTTTATTTTCAATACTAAAAGAAAGGCAATTGAACACATTTTGAATAAGGGACTGTCTTCCATTGTCACTATTTATAATGAAACTAACGGAACACCTAATGGAAACTACATAACAATACTAAAATGCCCGATCACCGATAAATTATTACCCCCAAAAAGTTTTCATAATTTTAAAGATATTGTTAACGAGCATTTAATTAGTAATAAAATTAGTAATAACTATGAAAATTATGTGGCTAAACTAGTAGTTGTTGACGATTTAGATACAATCAACCAGTGGAAGGAAACACCCCTTAGTAAGTCAGTATATTGCCTAAAGAAATATGAAAATAACGAAAAAAAGTTTAGTTCTTTGGAGAGTTTAGCAAATTATATTGAAGTTCTAAAAACAGATCAATTTATCAAATCCCATAAATTTATTACGGTGAGAGAAGGAAATGTAATGAATTTAGAAAAGGATCTAATAACATACATGGAAGACTTCATGAAATCTTCGAATAAATGGAAAAAGGATTTGTTTTTTAATATATTGATAAATCTCAAAAAGAGTGGATTCCATATTTTTAAATATGGGGTAAAAAATCACTTATATGCCACGGGGATTAAACCGAAATCTATACAATTATCTGGACTTTCAGACATTTGTGTCAAAATAACTAAATTAATCAACTCTACTAAAGCTATGAAGAAAGGTGAAGTCTTGAACTCAATAGGAAGTCAGAAGGTGAAGAAAGACTTTATACTTAATGAACTAAAATGGTTAGTTCGGGAAGGGTATGTTCGGGAATTTTCAAACGGTACTATAACAGTCAACTAATTTGACGAATATCAATACTGCGTTCTGTAACATCTAATATTCTAATATCGATTAAGTATTGGGCCTTACTAGGTATTGCTAAAAGTTCAACTGGCCACTCAATAAAAAGTAACCAAGGCTCGATTAACAGAGTTTCTACTTCTAGAAAAAACTTATCCCTATCGGTAACCTCTCTATAAAGATCACAATGAATTAAGTTGACTGCTCCTGAATGACTCTGGGCACGAGAAAAAGAAGAACTAGCTATTTGATTAATTCCAAAACACTGTGCCACTTTTCTGATAAAATAAGTTTTCCCAGAACCAACTTGGCCGTTTAAATATATAATACTGTTTAGTAAGATTTTTTTTGAAAACTTTGTAGCAATATCTTTAGTCATTAAAACATTTTCACTAAAGTATTTATCAGGTATATACATTTTTATTAAATGAGAATAAATGCTATCATTATAATATTAAAAGAAGAGTGGAAAACTATAGGAGATATTATAGAACCATCATTCTCGTAAATTAAAGTTAAAATCATACCAAGCATTATCAATACTGGAAATGAATGTAAATTTAAATGAACAACTGAAAATAAAAGGGAGTTTATAATACCCGACCAGAATACACCGAGGTATTTTTTTGCTGATGTATAAAGTATTTTACGAAAATAAATTTCTTCTATTATCGGAGATATGATAACTGACATTACCAAAATGCTAATTAACTCAGACGAATAACCCATCTTTCTTATTCTTGATACAATATCCTGTTCGGAATATTCACCAAAGCAAAATGAAGAAAAAACTGATATAACTAAAAACAGGGGCCAACAGTAAATCAATCGTTTTATTGCTTTTTTAAACTCTCTTTTCCAAATTGTTTTTCTCTTTATATCTGATTTATAAAGTTGAGTAGAGAAATATATTGATATCAAAAAGATTATATATATTAAACCATCTTTAAATAAAAATAGTACGCTTAAAGGAATTGTTAATAATAAAATTCTGTTTGTTTCGTAAAGTACTTTTGTACTATAATTTTTTTTACTCTTATTTGTAGTAAAAAAATACAAACTTATGAGTACAACTATAAGATTTATTAGTATTTCTGGTTGCACTTCGATTTGATTTATTAACTAGTCTATAATTCCAAACGCAAGTTTTCCATCAACAAATGTTTTTTCTACTTTTCCCTTAAATTCTTTGTTTTCGAAAGGAGTATTTGCGGCCAAACTCAAACGGTTCTTTTTATTATATTTCCACTTGAACTCTGAATCAAAAATTACAATATCCGCACTGCTCCCCACTGATAATGTACCCGAATTTATTTCCAAAATCTTGGACGCATTATAGGACATACTACTTATTAGTTTAAGCCAGGAAAACTCCTCACATTCTTTCAAATTTTGGTAACAGGCGGACAAAGCTGTTTCTAGTCCAATGACACCGGGTGGTGATAAATCATATTCAACGTTCTTTTCATGTTCCTGAAATGGTTCGTGAGCTGAAGAGACGCAATCAATTGTTCCATCCAACAAACCGCCCACTAACGCGTTTCGGTCGATCTCCTCGCGAACAGGAGGAGACATTTTAAAATTTGGGTTGAATTCTGTGATACAATCTTCATTCAAACTTAGGTGGTGGGGCGTAACATCGGCCGAAATTAAAATTCCTTTTTCTTTAGCTGCTCTTATCATTTCAACTGACCCATGTGACGATATTGAAGTTAAATGAATTTTTGTTTTTACACTCTTAGAAATTGATATTGCTCTTTGTACATAAAGCTCCTCTGCCATTCTTGGGTAACCACCAAGGCCCATTTTCAATGCCATTGGGCCATCATGTGCTGACCCATTTCTTGATAATGAAATATCTCTAGGTAAATCAATTACCAGCAGATCAAACATCGATGCATACTCAACCCCTTTTGAGAATATTTGGTTATTTTGCGTGGTTCTTGGACAGTCTGATATAGCCGCTACCCCAATTTCTTTAAGAGAGCCTAGGGGCGCAAGGCTCTCTCCGCCTGCTTCTTTGGTCAAGCAACCACATAAAAGCACTTTTACGCATGCATGTTTTAGTATTCTGTCTTGAATAAACTGAATTGTGCCTGGATTATCTGCTCTAGGCAAAATGTCAGGCATCAATAAAATAGTGGTGTACCCTCCGGCCGCCGCGGCCATTGTCCCACTTTTTATATTTTCACTTTGTCCACCTGTGATATTCTTAAGATGCGTTCTTAAATCAACAAGTCCTGGCATCACAATTTTTCCAGTAACATCTATTTTATTAATTTTCTTATTTGATTCGATCGGAGGTTTAGAAATAATTTTATTTTTTTCGAAATACAAATCCTTGATTTTGTTTATTTCATTTGCGGGATCGACGATGCGACCCCCATGAAGGCAAGTAATACTCATAAGCTATTTCAGATTCCTTTTTTGTAAGTACATAAATAGAGAATCGCCATTCTTACCGCAATTCCGTTGCTTACTTGATCAAGAATAACTGATTGAGATGAGTCAGCCAACTCAGAATCTAATTCTACCCCACGGTTAACAGGTCCCGGATGTAAAATTAAGGCCCCTTTTTTAAGCCATTTTCGCCGATCTTTATTCAAGCCAAAAATTGCAGTATATTCGGCAAGTGATGGAAAATGGCTTGAGGATTGCCTTTCGTGTTGAATTCTCAAAAGCATAACCGCATCAGCTCCTTGCAATGCTTCCTTTAAATTATGGCAAACTTTAGCACCCATACTCTCAAATTGTTTAGGAACCAAAGTGGAAGGTCCAGCAAGTGTTACCTGAGCGCCCATTTTAGAAAGTGCCCAAAAATTGGATCGTGCAACCCGGCTAAATAGAATATCGCCCAGAATTGTAATTTTCTTGCCCTTAACGCTACCCAATCTGTCTTGTAATGTATATAAATCTAGCAAAGCTTGGCTTGGGTGCTCATGAGCCCCGTCTCCTGCGTTAATAATTGGAACATCTACAATTCTAGAGAGAAACAATGGGGAGCCTGGCGAAGAATGCCTTAAAACAATCGCATCGGCTCCTAATGCCTGAATATTCATCGCAGTATCACGTAAGGTTTCCCCTTTTGTAAGGCTACTTGATTGCTCAGCAACGGTAATCACATCTGCATGCAATGACTTGGCCGCTACTTCAAATGCAATTCTAGTCCTTGTGCTTGGCTCCATAAACAGATTAACAATTCTCTTGCCCCTCAAATAATCTTTATCGAGGTTAGTGCCCTTCATTTCTTGCTTAAACTTCTTTGCTAAACCAAGAATCTGAGTAATTTCAATGCAAGAGAGTTCCTCAATTCCGAGCAGGTTTTTACGCTTCCAAGTAGATATATCCATATTGGATTTCATACAATAGTGATTTTAATCTATCTTGGAAAGATAGTTTTTAATAATATTCCTGTTTATATTTATTTCCAGAATGTTTCCTGTTTCGAGAAAATATTTTTTCTATCTTCGTCTTCTTGAATATGTCTTGGTGGTGCCCCTGATCGTTCTTTAAGTTGATCATTTCGCTTTTTAATCATATTTCTCAAGATTTCCTTAACTTTTTGTTTCATCCAAATTGATGTAGGTGATGTAGGGCGATAATCCGCGGGTCCATTATTATGAACCCTTGACCGCTCGACTAAGTCGCAACTCTGTTCAAATTCTTTTTCATTTGTAGGATCATAAACTGCATATGTTTTCCCGCCCATTTGCTTAACGACAGTAAAAACAGGTACATCGCTTGGACCATCGGCCACATATATCATTTGATCTATGGGAACTCTTCTATCTTCATGTGGGATAAAAGTGTTCACATCTATAGATGAATTTTTGTTAGAACCTTTATTTATCTCGAATATACAACGGGTCTTTATCGTATTATCAACTGTCATTCCAACTTGGGAAATTTCCAGATCTAATGGAAGAGAAAATTCCGTTTGACTCATAAAATTTGGCGGTAATGGTGATTCTATAAATTCACATGCAAATATATCCTCAACAAAGGGTGAAATTTTGCTTCCTTGAATAATTTTGGTGATGCCAGTGCTGATGATATAATGCTCGATTTTAAAATCATAACCAGAAAACTCTGCATGTTCAGCTATTTTAACTAATTCCACAAAAAAATCTGGTAGTCCCGGATAAAATTCAATTTCTCCTCCCAACTCTTTTAATCGCTCATTAGTTAAACCTCTCATTGGCCCATTTTTTACATAGCTTAAGAGGTGATTCAAATAAATGGTATCTGGCGATACCTTCATTCCCCTAGAAGAATAAAAGCTTGGTAATTGATTTACTTCCGACCAAAAAACGCTTTCGTTGATCCCATAATGCCTGAATAAAGGTTTTTGCATATAACCAGGAATTAAAGTTTTATCAAAGTCCCAAACACAAGCTACTATGTTCTGGCCATGAATTTGTCGGTTTTGTTGATTTGGGTTCATTTACTAGTTTTAAAGAAAAAATCTTCTGCTATGATTAGATATAACATGGTTGATCTACCAAATATTGAACCCTTTCTGCAACGATACAATGAACTTGAATCCAAACTTGCGGATCCTGCAATTTTTAAAGACCAAGAACTTGCAACCAAAGTTTCGCGTGATCATAATAGAATTAAAGTTATTCTTGAACAATTCAGAGAGATTGACGAATGTCAAAAGGCCATCGCGGAAAGTAAAGAACTCTTATTAGAAGTTGAGTTTGCGGAGACCGCAAGGGAAGAGATTGAACTACTAGAAAAAAAAATTCCGGTTTTACACGAAAAATTTCTACTCTCAATGCTTCCCGAAGATCCAGATTTAGGTAGAAATACGATTATTGAAATTCGTGCAGGAGCAGGTGGAGGTGAGGCATCTCTATTCGCTGCTGATTTATATAGAATGTATTGTAAATTAGCTGAAAACAAAAATTGGCATTTTGAGTGTATGAGTCAAAGTTTATCAGAAACCGGCGGATTTAAAGAAATAATCTTTCTGTTAAAAGGGCAAGATGTATGGACTAAACTTAAGTTTGAAAGTGGGGTCCACCGCGTGCAAAGAGTTCCAGTAACAGAAGCTAGCGGAAGGATACATACCTCAACTGCAACTGTAGCAGTGCTACCAGAAGCTCGCGATGTTGAAATTAAAATTGATCCTAGCGATCTAGAAATTAATGTATGTCGTGCAAGTGGACCAGGTGGGCAAGGGGTCAACACTACAGATTCTGCCGTTCAAATTTTACACAGACCAACCGGGTTAAATGTATATTGTGCAGATGAGAGGTCTCAGTTAAAAAATAAAAATAAGGCAATGACCGTTTTGAAATCTAGGCTGTTAAATATCAAACAAGCAGAAGAAAAAGCGAAATACGCGAAGGACAGAAGGGACCAAGTTGGCACCGGGGATAGAAGTGAAAGAATCAGAACTTATAATTTCCCGCAAAGTAGAATTACGGATCATAGAATTAATTATACTTCTCATGCACTCAACGAAGCGTTGTTAGGAGATTTGGATCACCTATTTGAAGCGCTCAATAAAGAAGACCAGAAAATTAAACTTTATAATATGCTTTCTGAAAATGGGTGAAGTTGTGTTGTCATTTTTAGATATTATAAACAAATCTACTGAATATTTAAAAAAGAGAGGTGTCCCAAATCCAAAATGTGATGTTGAATGGATCGTTGCAACAGTAACTAATAAAAAAAGGGTTGAATTATATTTAGAATTTGAAAATCCTGTTGAAGAAGAGTTTCAAGATAAAATTAGAAAATGGATCATTGATCGAGGAAAAAGAATTCCCCTTCAACATATACTTGGAAAAGTAAATTTCGCAGGAAATAATTTATTCTGTGACGATAGGGCTCTAATACCACGGCCAGAAACAGAGTATCTTACAGAATTAATTTTAGAAAGAGTAGAGAATGACTTTTCAGGAAGTATACTTGACTTGGGAACCGGCAGTGGGGCTATTATATTAACATTATGTATACAAAAAACAAATTGCAATGGAACAGGCTTAGACAAATCTAAAGAAGCTATTGAGCTAGCAAAAAAGAACGCGCAATTTCATAAATTAAGTAATGTTAAGTTTGAAATATTTGATTGGTATAAAGATAAATTAAAAAAGAAATACGATATAATTGTTTCGAATCCACCTTATTTAACAATCGAGGAGTGGGAAACTGCCGAAACGGAGGTTAAAGTGTTTGATCCAAAATCTGCATTAGTTGCAAATGAAGGTACA